>JBBQCZ010000108.1:0-13880 GCA_038319215.1 Bacteroidales bacterium
TATCCCATACTGTTGTACCAACCTGGATTTAAAGGATTAGTTTCTTCAAAAGTACGAGTATAAGTAGCTTTGTTAACAAGTTGAATAACAGGACCCAACTCAAAATACGAAGTTTTACCAAATTTCATTAAAACTGGAAAATCAGTAGTTTTAATAACTGTTGTAGCATTATAAGCATTTCTCTCATCATCGCTAAACAAATAATCGATACTACCAGAATATTTTTGCACAATTTTATTTGAATTTATATTAAATTCAACACCAAAACCATCAGAAAAGTAATAACCAGCAATTAAACCATAGTAGTTTCCAAATGAGGCTGCAACATCCATTTCTGCACCAGCATCAAAAACCTGTTTATTCATTAACCATGTGCTATTATAAGCAAATTGACCACCTAAAGTAAGCTGACCAAAACTCATCGCCGATAGACTTATCAATACAAAAAACAACGCTACTTTTTTCATTTTCTTAGTTTTAAATTATGTTTATTAAATACATTCTTTTTTCAAAACTCAAAACTACTAAATTTTTTATAAATAAATAATTAGTACATAAAAAAAACGTGCTACACTAAATTAAGATCCGCCGCGGCGGAGAAGTCAATTCGTTTACATTTTTTAATTCAACTAAATTTAAGTCAACCTCAGCACTGAAAGTGCGAAAGATTTTGCTCAGTACATAGTGCTGAGCAATTGACACAAATGACTACCAAAGCACTGAAAGTGCGAAAGAAGATATTCGAACAACGAAGTTAAATCGTTTATACACTGCAATCCAAGTATGGTTCGATTTCGCCGCCCCCTGATTAACTACGTTGAGCTCTACTCTAACAAGGTTCGGTGCGCCGCGGCGAAAGTAGAAGGGTAGGCACTTCTTAAAACTCAAAACTACTAAAAATTTCTATAAAATCAGCCTGAGCCATATTAGCTTTAAGATTAATTCCTAAAATTAATTTTTTATCCCCTGCTTTTATTCCAGAATATCTAAATCCAAGTTTATTACTATTTATAGATTTTATAATGTCTTTAACACCAAATTTTTCTCCGTATATTGTTACAAAATACCTATAAAATGGTTTATAAATATCTATTCCAAGCTCTGAATAAAAACCAAAATCTCCAAACATAAACTCATGTCCCCAAAATAAATTTACTGCCGATGATTTTAAAAATGGATTTCCAATATTTATTTCTTGATTTATAATAAACTTTTCGAAGCTATTATAATGAATAAAATTAAATCCAAAATAATGTTTATTTGCAACATTTTTAATTTTTGAAATTCCAAAACTTACAGTATTAACCATATATTTTGGTCCATTTGCTGGCTTTGTTGAAGATCCATATTCATGAACTCCCGCAGCATAAGTTACAAAATATCTAATTTTATTATCAGTTTTATCAGCATTGTCGCTAAAAACAAGTTTATCATTAAACACACGATGTTTGTAATAAACATTTATTACTGGCATATTCATACCAATATTTGGTAATTGAGCATGACCGTTTGAAAAGTGAATTGCTCCAGCAGATAAACCAATAAAATTATAATCATTTAGTAAATACTCTATTGAAAATTCGGCATTTCCAATAGCCATCCAATGTGATCCAACCAAAAAATTAGTAGGATTAGTTTCCACGTTATAAGGATTAGTGTGATATGCCAAACCAACTCCAGCTTTTATGCAATAATTAAAATTTTCAGCAAAATTATAAGTCAAAGATAATTGAGGGCTAATAGCAAAAAAATGACCATACTCAACATTTCCAGGATAACCAAAGAAAACAGAACCATAAATACTTGGAAAATTGTAATATTCATGCCATTTACTTTTACCCATGTATTTTTTTCCAAAAGAAAGTTCGCCAACATAAGATTGCTTAGTTTCTGGAAGTTTACTGTAGTTATGAGCAACAAATCCTGTGTAAATAGCTCCTCTATATTCTGTTTGATTCGACTTTTGAGAATATAAAACAGAACAAAATAAAACAGCTATAATTACAGTAAATAATTTCATTATAAACCTAGATTTGCCGAAATTTTTAGCATTCGTAAAATAGATTTCTCGGCTTTAACTCTTAATCTTTCCTCAACAAAAATTTCAGGCTGCTCATACTTAAGACAATTGTAAAGTTTTTCGAGGGTATTTAATTTCATAAAATTACAGTCGTTACAGCCGCAAGTTGAATCTAAAGCAGGAGCAGGAATAAAGAATTTTTGCGGACTAGCTTTTTTCATCTGATGTAATATTCCTGATTCAGTAGCAACAATATATTTTTGAGAGCTATCTGTTTGAGTAAATTTAAGAAGGCTTGCAGTACTACCAATATGCTCAGAAACTATTAACACAGGTTTTTCACATTCTGGATGAGCAATAATTTTTGCGTCTGGATTTTCAACTTTTAACTTTAAAATAGCTTCAAGATCGAACTGTTTGTGAACATGACAAGCTCCATCCCACAAAATCATATTTCTCCCGGTTATACTATTTATGTAATTACCAAGGTTTTTATCAGGACCAAAAATAATTTTTTCATCCACCGGTAAACTTTCAACAATCTCTTTTGCATTTGACGAAGTAACAACAATATCTGTCAATGCTTTAATATCAGCTGTAGTATTTACATAAGATATTACAGTATGTCCTGGATGGTCTTTTACAAATTTAGCAAAATCAACAGCTGGACAAGAATCTGCTAAAGAACAACCAGCTTTTAAATCAGGAATAATCACTTTTTTTGAAGGTGATAAAATTTTTGCAGTTTCGGCCATAAAATGCACACCGAGAAAAACAATAATATCAGCATCTGTTTTTGCAGCTTGCTGAGACAATTGTAAACTGTCTCCAACATAATCTGAAATATCCTGCAATTCTCCTTCAATATAAAAGTGACCAAGAATTACTGCATTTTTTTCTTTCTTCAGTCTCTTAATTTCAGAAACTAAATCAGTATCTTTGGAAATCGGAATATTTAAAAATCCAAATTTTTCTAAATCTGAAAAGTTTATAATCATATTAATTTTTATTTATAAATTAATTTAAAAAATATGATGATTATTATAGTCTGTTAATAGTGTTAAAACTTTATTAAAATTTTATATAATTACTATTGCAAAGATGAATTATTATCTTTTATAAACAATGAAAAAAATGAACTTTGTTTGATATTCAGCAGTTTAAAGTTTTAATTAACAAGTGTTAGTATTAATTAAGAACAGGTAAAAAACATCTAAAATTACTAATATTGGTTAATAAGATTGTTAGTTACTTTCTATTAAATTAATAATTACTTTTTTGGTTATGTCAAACTATTTTCTATCTCATGTTCATTTAGATAATCCTAATTAATTTTTTCCTTAGTTTTCGACAACTGTTAACTTTATTACTAAAACCTGTTAATAAATTACAACATTGGTAATCAGGGCTTTAGCTTTTTTAGATTTAACTAAGTGCTTAATCTTCAATAAATTAACAGATTATAATTTTATGTTAATAAAAAAAACTTGCTTTTTGCTAAGTGGTTGAGGCTCTGATTTTTGATCAATTTATATTTTTTCAATTAACACAAATCTAGGCTTATTTATATTTTTTATCCCAGTTTTATTTTTATATTTTTACAGCGATTATTAATAAGATGTATAATATGAATAAAACAATTTTCATAACCGGAGGAGCCGGTTTTATCGGATCACATGTTGTAAGACTATTTGTAAAAAAGTACTCAAATTATAAAATAGTTAATATTGACAAGTTGACTTATGCCGGAAATCTTGAAAACCTAAAGGATATTGATAATTTACCTAATTATGTTTTTGAAAAGGCTGATATTGTTGATGCAAATGCTATTAATAATTTATTTGAAAAGTATTCTCCTGATGGAGTTATTCATTTAGCTGCCGAATCGCATGTAGATAGGAGTATCTCGAATCCCACCGAATTTATTTTTACCAATATTATTGGAACTGTTAATCTTTTAAATGCTGCTAGGCAATGTTGGAAAGATAAATCAGAAGGAAAACGGTTTTATCATATTTCTACCGATGAGGTTTATGGTTCGCTTGGTGATGAAGGATTATTTACAGAAGAAACAGCCTATGATCCAAAATCGCCTTATTCTGCATCAAAAGCTAGCTCAGATCATTTGGTCAGAGCTTATAATCATACTTTTGGATTACCAGCTGTAATTTCGAATTGTTCAAATAACTATGGACCAAATCATTTTCCAGAAAAGCTTATTCCGTTGGCAATAAACAATATTAAAAACATGAAACCAATACCTGTGTATGGAAAAGGTGAGAATGTGCGCGACTGGCTTTATGTTGTTGACCATGCAAGAGCGATTGATACAATTTTTCATAATGGTCGCGATGGCGAAACCTACAATATTGGTGGAAATAACGAATGGACAAATATTAGTTTAATTCATAAACTTTGCGAAGTGATGGATATTAAATTAAACCGTAAACCAGGAACATCCGCTTCTCTTATAACATTTGTTCAAGATCGCGCCGGTCACGATTTGCGTTATGCTATTGACAGCACAAAGTTAATGACAGAACTTGGCTGGGCTCCATCGCTGCAATTCGAAGAAGGAATAGAAAAAACCGTTGCCTGGTACCTCGAAAATGAAGAATGGCTTAACAGAGTTGTAACTGGAGATTATGCTAAGTATTATGGAGAAATGTATGGGGGAGGTGAGAAGTAAGAGGTGAGAAGTAAATGGTAAGAGGTGAGTGGTAAGAGGTGAGTGGTAAGAGGTGAGTGGTAAATGGTAAGAGGTAAATGGTAAGAGGTAAATGGTAAGAGGTGAGTGGTAAGAGGTGAGTGGTAAGAGGCGTTGCGCTGAGCATTTCGTCGAAGCGTAAGAAGTAAGAAGTAAATGGTAGATGTTACCAGTTACCAGTTACCAACTACCAACTACCAACTACCAACTACCAACAACCAACAACCAACTACCAACAACCAACAACCAACTACCAACTACCAACTACCAGTTACCAGTTATCAGCCATCTCCGCCGCGGCGAGACCAAGTACCAAATTATAAACATATCATATTCAAAAATAATGACATTTGTAAAAACATTTAGGGACCTTGAAGTATATAAGTTATCAAGAGAATTGGCAAAAGAAATCTTTGAAATAACAAAAAGCTTCCCTAAGGAAGAAATTTATTCTATGATAAGTCAAATACGACGTTCATCAAGGTCTGTAGGTGCTCAGATTGCTGAAGCATGGGGAAAACGAAGATATATAAAGCATTTTGAAAGCAAGTTAACGGACTCTGATGCCGAGCAATTAGAAACGCAGCATTGGATTGAGACAGCTTTAGATCACAACTATATCAGCTCGGAAACAGCAGTAAATCTAATCGAACGATATGAAAGTGTTGGTAAAATGTTGGCTAGTATGATAGCTAAATCTTCAAGCTTTTGCAAAACAAATAAATGAACCACCACCAACCACTAGTTTTACCAACTACCAACTACCAGTTTTACCACTTACCAGTTACCAGTTACCAATATCAAATTATTATTTTAAAATAAAAATCCAATGACCGAACAAATCTTTAAAAGCCTACCATTTGCTGTAACAGCATGCGATAACAATGGCATTATTATTTACATGAACGAAAAATCATGTGCTACATTTTTAAAAAATGGAGAAGGTTCTTTGATAGGAAAATCCTTATATGATTGCCATAATCCAAAATCTGTTGAAAAAATCAAAGAGATACTTTCGACCGGGATTAGTAATTCGTACACAATAGAAAAAAATGGGCTTAAAAAGTTAATCTATCAATGCCCGTGGTTTAAAAACGAAAAAGTTGCTGGTCTTGTTGAGATTTCTTTGATTATCCCAGAAGATATGCCGCATTTTGTTAGGTAAGTTTTATTTAAAATGTAAATTAGTACAGTTAATTTTTTATTTTTGCAACTTTATTAAATAGAAATGGTATTTAGCAGCAGTATATTTTTACTTTATTTCCTACCGGTATTCTTAATATTGTATTATCTTGCTGCTGTAAAATACAAAAACTACATTGCTTTAGCTGCAAGTATTGTATTTTATGCATGGGGTGCTCCTGACTTTATCTTTATAGTAATTTTATCTGTAATACTTGATTTCTACATTGTTAAATACATGTACTTATCAACCGGCCGAAGAAGAAGATGGTTATTATTCTTGTCGGTGCTGTTGAATATAGGGATGTTAGTATATTTTAAATATAGCAATTTTTTTGTTGAAAATGTAAATGGTATTTTTAAACTGTTGGGTATGGAAGCCATACATTGGACAAAAATTATTTTGCCAATAGGGATATCTTTTTTTACATTTCAAAAATTTACATACGGAATCGATGTATATAGAGGTAAGCACAAACCTCTTGATAAAGTTACGGATTTAGCACTTTATATTTTATTATTTCCACAGTTAATTGCTGGCCCAATTGTTAGATATAGCGAAATTGCGAATGATTTGGTGGACCGGCAAGAAAAGGAAACTATAGACAACAAAATTCTTGGATTTTATCGTTTTATTTTTGGCTTATCAAAAAAAGTACTTATTGCAAATGTTCTTGGAGCAGAAGCTGATAAAATATTTGCAATGAATCCTCATATAATGTCTTCGGGAACCGCATGGATTGGGATAATGGCATATACTTTTCAAATTTATTTCGATTTTTCTGGATATTCAGATATGGCTATTGGTTTGGGGCGTATGATTGGATTTAGTTTTCCTGAAAATTTTGACAATCCATATGTTAGTAGAAGCATTACTGAATTCTGGAGAAGATGGCATATGACCCTTGGAGGGTGGATGAGGGACTATTTGTACATCCCTTTAGGAGGAAATAAAGTAGAAAGTAAGTGGAGGTTGTATTTAAATCTATGGCTTGTATTTTTAATTTCAGGATTATGGCATGGTGCTTCATGGACTTTTGTTATTTGGGGTGCATATCATGGTTTATTTTTAATTCTTGATAGATTATTTTTACAAAAAATTCTTAATAAAATCGGTAAGTTTCCAAGTATAGTTTTTACATTTTTCTTGGCTTCAATTGGGTGGGTACTTTTTAGATCAAATAATCTAGATTATGCATTTGGATTTTTAAAACGTATGTTTGCATTTGATTTTAGAGATACACTTTATGAGTCAAGAGAGTTTGTAGTGTGCATGGTATTTGCAATTTTCTTTTCATTTTTAACATCATTAGAAATTGGGAAACGCATAGAATACAAACTGTTATATTCACCTTATTCAAAAACGCAATATTTCATAATTCTTTTTATTGTTTTGATTTTATTTGTTTTAAGTCTATCTTCAATAATTGCGTCAGGCTTTAACCCATTTATATATTTTAGATTTTAATGAAAATCACTTATAAACATATTATTTTCGCTATAATTCTTTTTGTAATTTCATTTACGGTTATTATTGAAAGCATAGGCTTAAAAATATTCAACTTTAAGCCTCTAGGTGGTTATTCAAAAGATTACATTGAGCCAAATTTTGAAGTCTCAAATTGGATGAACAGCCTTTACCAAGATTCAATGACATCATTTAAAGACAATAATACTTTGTTAAGAATTCCTTTGATAAGGTTTTATAATGAGTTTAATTTCAAACTTTTTAAAAATACAAAAGCTCCCGAGGTTGTTATTGGAAAGAATAATCAATGTTTTCAAATTGACTACATTAGAGAGTACACTGGAGAATATTTCATTGGCGAAAATTTGATTAATGAGAGGTGCCGTCGAATAAAATATTTGCAGGATACCCTTAGTAGTATTGGTATTGATTTAATGGTAGTTTTTACACCTGGAAAGGCGACATATATGCCTGAAAATATTCCAGATCATTATAAAAGCAAAATGTATCCAGACAATAATTACAGATGTTTTACAAAAACCTGTAAAGAAATGAATATTAATATGCTCGACTTACAGCATTTGTTTTCTGAAATGAAAGACACTGTTTCGTGGCCATTATATCCAACTTATGGAATTCATTGGAGTGACTATGGAATGTACATTGCCTTAGATACCTTCGTTAATTATGCTAGTAATCTTACTGGAAAAAAGATTCCCGAACTTAGAGTCAAAGAATTACAAAAAACTAATATTCCGCGCGATCAGGATAATGATATTGCCCAGACTTTAAATCTTATGTTTGAACCCGAAGAAGAAACTTTAGCATATCCAATCTTTGAGTTATCAGATACGGTTGACCCAGAACTAAATGTTTTGTTTGTGGGCGATTCATTTTTGTTTCACTGGTTCAAATATGATTTGGGAAAATATCTTTATAAACGTTATAATTTTTGGTATTACAATGTTATGGTTTATCCAGAGTTTTATGAAAATAATCTTATGAATTATAGCTTGAATTTAAAAAATGAAATTACATCTCGTAACTTGATAGTGCTAGAATGTACAGAAAGGTTTTTATATACAGCATTCTGGAATTTTGAAGAAAATGTTTATAAGATTTTTAATCCTCAATACAATCAAGATGCAATGATTTATCATTTGAACGATATAACCAAAGATCATAAGAGGTGGCTTGAAGTACATCAGGAATCTGTTAATTCCGGTAAATTGGTAAATGAAGTACTATATAGTGTTGCGGAAAAACTTGCAATTAAGCTTAAACCTGGTACTGTAGAGTTTTATGAATTTAGCATCAGAAATTCGCCTGATTGGCTCGAAAAAGTGGAGTTGCAAGCGCAACAAAAAAATATTTCTTTAGATGAAGCAATTCATAGTAATGCTGTTTGGATGGTAGAACAAGAAAATATTAATAAAAAAGCTAAGTAGAGCTTATTTCGAATATTATTTGTTCAATTATTTTAGAAATTTCTTCCAATATAATAAGTACCCGTAATATTTAAGACAGAATTTTTTGAGCTAACAAAATCCCCTTCGGTAATATCTACAAATCCGAGAGCATAATTTACTTTCACTTGGTATTGTTTAAATTCTACACCACCACCAAAAGTTACTCCGGTGTCAAATCTTTTGTAATATCCGAAATCACCGCCAATTTCTATGGTATGAGTTTCATCGAATGTACCTGAATTAAATTCTGATTTTCCCATTATTGCAACACTTGTATAGGGTCCAACATTGCCAAAAACACTAATATTTCCAATTGGCATTTTATATCCTAAAGTAATTGGGACATCAATATATCCGATTTTGGTTTTTGCAGTAAAAGTTTCATCTCCCATTTTATCTCCTTTTTGAAAAAATGTTACAGCTGCATTTACATACAAAAAGCTCATTATTTCGAATTCTCCCGCTACACCTATCTGGTAACCGAGTTTCATTTTTTTATCTACTGTGCCTAATGAAGATTTTTCAATTATGCTGGTTGAGCTAAATCCAATTTGCGGTCCAAAGTATAATCCTTGTGCGAATATAGCTGAAACTGAAGCCATTAATATGGCAAAAATCATTATTTTTTTCATGATTTGTTTTTTATGTTTATATTATCTTTAATTTTGTGATATTAAATAATCAATTTGTATTTGTCATTTGGATTAATGACAAAATTAGTGAAAAGAATGATAACTTAACATATTAGCATGAAAAAACTTAGTTTTATAGTCCTTATCCTTATATCTTTAGGAGCATATTCTCAACAAATAGTAAGAGGGTACATGGCCACTTTTTCTTATGGCTTCTTGTCTAAAGGTGATGATTTTAATATTCATTATGATGGATCAGATTATACCGCCACTGCGGACAAAACTGATGGTAATTGCATTTCTCTTGGCTTTCCTTTTGACTTTGGTTATAACCGAAATCGAATTGTAGTAACCCCTGGTTTGGATTTTTTGACCTCGAATTACACATTAGATGTGGACAGAAATATTCCCCAATTTGGAAACAATACGGACAGTTTAAGATTATCATCTTTTATGGCAATTCCTCAGTTAGGATTGATGTATAAATACCATTTTTATGTTGGCAAATTGCATTTTTCGCTTGGAGTAGGCTTAGATTTTAAATTGCCCATATCAAATAATATTACTCTTACTACAAAAGATAAAACAGATTTGTTTGAATATAGTGAAACTCATAACGATTATGACGACTATTTGGTATTTAATCCCAATACAGCATATTCAAATCTTGCCGATCTAGGTTTTCATGTAAATCCACGAATAGGTTTTGACATACATATTACAAAATATTTAGTTACAAATATATTTTACACTAGCTCGCCGCTTACAACTTTTAATAAAGAACCATTTCTGCGGGGTTATGCTGGCTTTGGAGCAACTTATCTTGTGCCAATGGGAAAAGAAGACGATTCGAGATTATTACAGTATTATAAACAATAAATTAATTTCACGATACATCGAACTTTAATTTGTTAATCATAAAAAAGATGAAAAAAACAATTATTACAATACTCATAACTTTTACATGCATAATTGGATTGAAATCTCAAAATGTTGTGCCTGTTGTTCAGGCTGGTCATTCTGGAAGTATTTTATATGTAGAGTGGGATCCAACTAGTAGATATATCGCAAGCGTGGATGTAAACAACGAACTGGTAATTAACGATTTGATTTCTGGAAAGATGTTTTATCGTATCAAAGTACCTGGAGACGGAAAGGTTTTAGCAATGAATTTTGATAATGAGAGTAGTCTGATTCTTGCAACCTTGAATCAAACTTACAGGTTTAATATGAAGAGTTTAAAACTCGAAAAATCCTCTGGTCAGATTCAAAGAAAGAAACTTAGCAATGATTTGGCTATTCATGGTGCGGTACTAAAAAAAGAAGGAAAGTCGTTGTTTAATCGCGATGCTTACACGTTTTTTACTTTTGCAGCAAATTCAAATGATGGTAATTATCTAATAGCAGGCGACGAAAAAGGCTGTTTATATTTCTGTAATAATAATCTAAAGCTTAAAAAATTTGAACGTACTCATTTTCTAAATATCAACGATATTGATTATTCAGCTGATGGAAAATTTGTAGCAATTGCCTCTGCCGACAGATCGATTTCTATTTGGAGTTTGCCCGATTTTAAATTTGAAAAACGAATTATTCCTCGAAGTTTTAATGTGTCAGCAATTCAGTCTCACTCAACCGATAGCGTGATTTCTTTTGGCGATGAGTTAGGTTTTGTGTATTTACTTAGATTTGATAATGATAAAATTACTTGCGAAGGTATAAATGCACATAATGGTAAAATAAATGATATTAGTTTTTCTCCAAATCCTGCAATAGTTGCAACTGCCGGTAGTGATAATCGAGCTGCAGTAGTTGATTTTGAAAACAAAAAAGTGTTGCAATATTTTATTTTGCATCCAAGTGCCACAAAAGCAAGACAAACATTCAACGTAAAAGGAATACAGGAGAAAGCATCAAATACAGAAAAAGGAAAACTATGGTTTGACGAAAATGTTTATTCTGTGGCTATCAATTCGGACGGTACAAGCATTGCCTATTCTGGTGGTAAGTGGGGACTAACAAATCCAGTACTTAAGGTATCTACTATTTCAAATCTTAAAATTACCGATGCAAAAGAGGAACGAAAACCTAAAAAGGATGAAATTGGTCTTATGTCAAAAGATAATAATCACATTTTTAATCAACTATATTTTGCTTCAGAAAAAGAGTTTTTTGGTTTTGGAGAAGATCGCGATAAGGCTGTGAGATTTAATACCACTTTAACTGGTTATTCTGAAAAAGATAAAACCAGTTTTGAATCAATTTATCGTAATAAAAAGCCACAAAATACATTGGTAATACAGGCAATATTTCCTAAAAGTGCAGAATCAGACTATATAATTAAATTAGATCCAGCAACTGATGATATTTATACTTGCAGAGGATTTGAAATTGTACGTCAGACAAATGGAAAAACTATAACATTTACTGGTCATCGTGGATATATTAATGATTTCGAAATAATAAAAGGAAAGAACTATTTGGTAAGTTCTGCTGAAGATGCTTCGATGAATATTTGGAATTTGCAAACAGGGGAAAAGCTACTGAGTATTTATGTTGTTGACATGGGTAAACTTGTATTTATTACCCCCGAAAACTATTATATGGCAACTGGTGATGCGCTTACTGGGCTTGGCTTTAACTTTGATGGAAAGGTTTTTCCTGCCGAGCAGTTCGACTTAAAATACAATCGTCCAGATTATGTACTTGAGTCATTTGGTTACTTCGATCCAGAAATGGTTGAACTTTATCATAAGGCATATCTTAAACGATTATCAAAGCTAGGTTTTGATGAGCAAATGCTGAATGGTAAAATAAATTTGCCAGAATTATCGATAAATAATCTTAGTAATATAAAACTGAAAACCACGGATCCAAATTCGACAATTCAGGTAAAGATGAAAGACGATAATTATAAACTCGATCGTATAAATGTTTATGTTAATGATGTTCCTTTATTTGGTACCAGAGGTTTTTCGTTAAAAGATAAACAAGTAAAATCTGCAATTGAGGATATAAATATTCCATTGTCGGCAGGCAAAAATATTATTCAAATTTCGTGTCTAAACGAAAAAGGTATTGAATCGTTAAAAGAAGAACTGGAAATAGTTTATGATAAGGCAGATAAGAAAAAACCAGATTTATATTTAATATCGCTGGCAGTTGCAAATTACGATCAGGCACAATATAACTTACGTTACACAATTAACGATGGTAAAGGTTTTATAAAGCTGTTTAGTGGTAATACAAAGGAGTTCAACAATATTTATATCGACACATTGTATAATTCGTCTTGTACTCGCGAAAATGTTCTTGCTATTAAAGAAAAACTAATGAAAACTGGAGTTGATGATTTTGTGTATGTTCATATTGCTGGTCACGGTTTGCTAGATGATAATTTAGATTTTTACTTTGCTACTGCTGATATCGATTTTGCAAATCCATCTAAAAACGGATTAAAATATGATGAAATAGAGGGAATATTAGATGGAATTCCAGCTCGCAACAAACTGTTATTGATGGATGCTTGTCACTCTGGAGAGGTTGATAAAGGCGATGATTTTGCAGTTAATTCCGTTGTTGATGGCGATGAAACTAGAGGTGTAACAATGTTTGCAACTAAGAACGAGAACAAACCTAAAACCGGACTTCAAAATTCGTATGAATTGATGAGGATTTTATTTGCCGACCTTAGAAAAGGAACCGGAACAGTAGTAATTTCTGCTGCATCGGGTGGGGGATATGCTCTCGAAAATGAAGAAATTGAAAATGGAATTTTTACTTACTGTTTAATACAGGCTGTTGCAAAAAACAAAGCTGATACCAATGAAGACAAACAGATTTCGGTATCTGAATTGAGAAGCTATATTTTTGATGGCGTAAAGCGACTAAGCAACGGCAAACAACAACCTACTTCGCGTAAAGAAAATCTGATGAATGATTTTAAAGTTTGGTAGAATCTTTTTAGGAAGGCAATTGTAACTTTGAAAGAAATCACTAGTAGTTGTGTATAACAACCGGTTTTAATACAGCAGACCAAATAACCAAAGTGGAATTCTATTACCTGTTCCATTTTTAATGTCGAGAGCAAGATAAGTATTGGGTTTATGTAAAAGCAAAATGTTAAAATAGTTTTTACAAGAAGCAAATAGTTTTAATGTTTTTTAAATGCGCAGCGGTAGAATCTTGAGCGAAGAAATAAGCTGTAGCGAAGTTTTCTTTTAATAATTAAGTTTTTTAATACTGTTTTTATTAACGTTCTATATTTGTTACTAATCAGTCTGCAAATTAGCAATAGTTTTAAGAGAATCTAGGACACCAAGATTATTTTTTATAACAGTATCAGTAATTGATCTAAGAACAGCAAATCCGAAAGCCCCATCGGTTGATTTGAATTGTCCAG
>JBBQCZ010000109.1:0-13807 GCA_038319215.1 Bacteroidales bacterium
TAAATGGTAAGTGGTCCCGAGTCAGCCAACTGGCTGATCGAGGATCCTCGATCAGCCAGTTGGCTGACTCGGGACCACTTACCATTTACCACTTACAGTTTTTACTCCGCCGCGGCGGAACCACTTACTACCAACGGCCTCAACCTTATTACCTTCTTTAAAAAACTCTAAGTGCAGAACAAAGCTTATATACACTAGTATGGCCTGCGGATTATACCGATTAGCATCACGAAAAGGATTAGAATAGACAATAATTATGAAAAATTAGAAAGATTATTCCCCCGACAAGCGATATTTCTCAAATGAAATTTTTCTCATAATTTCACCAAGAACTTTCACGTCAATAGGTTTCGAGATATAATCATCAAATCCAGATTTTAGTGCATCTTCTTTATCCCCTTCTAGGGCATAAGCTGTCTGAGCAACTACAAAAACCTTTTTGTTAAACTTTCTAATTTCCAATAGAGCTTTGTCCCCATTAAGAATAGGCATTTTTAAGTCCATAAGAATCAAGTCAATATCTGGATTAGTTTTCGCTATTTCTATCGCTTCCTGGCCATTAATTGCTTGTAATATCTCTTTAGCATAATTATCAACAACGATTGATAAATACATTATGCTAACTAAGTCATCATCAGCAATTAATACTTTAAGATTTTTCATTTCACCATTTTTAAACAAATTGTCAATTGTAGATTTAGAATTATTTTTTGCTTTCACCTCATTAAACGGTAATGAAAAACAAAACTTAGAACCATGATTTTCTTCAGATTCTACCCATATTTCGCCACCAAGCATTTCGACGAAAGATTTTGAGATTGCCAAGCCTAAGCCAGAACCTTGGCGGGCCATTCTATCATCAATATCTGCCTGAATAAAACGCTCAAATACAGCTGTCTGTCTGTCTGATTTTATTCCAATACCAGAATCAAGCACATATACTACAAGATTGTTTTCTTTTTTCTCAAAGCCAATTTTAATAAAACCAGTATCAGTATATTTAATTGCGTTTTTTATTAAATTCGTTAAAACTGAATTTAATTTGGAGTCATCAGTTTTAAGAACAATTTCATTTATATTAACGATTTCATCGAGATACAGCTTCAATCCTTTGCTCTCGGCTTCGGGCTTAAAAAACTGATACAAACTATTAATTTGTGTGTTAATGTTAACATCATCCAATTTCACTTTTATCAAGCCTGTTTCTATTCTAGAAATTTCAATTATATCGTTAACAGTATTTAGCATTCTATTGCCACTTTTCTGTATTATCTCAATATATTTTGCTTGTTGTTCGCCTGTTAGGTCGGGTAGTTTTAGCAAATCGGTAAAGCCAAGAATCCCATTCATTGGAGTACGAATTTCATGACTCATGTTGGCTAAGAAAGCCGATTTTAAACGATCAGATTCTTCTGCTTTTTCTTTCGCTGCTATTAATTCTTGTTCAAATTCTTTACGCTCGCTAATTCCCCTTGTAACAGAAAGAATATGCGGTTTATTTTTTAGTGTGATTATTTTTGCAGACATAAGAGCTGGAATAAATTTACCATCTTTAGATTTAAAAACACTTTCCAAATTTTCAATTATTCCAAATTCCTTTAGCGAATTCATAAGTTTCTCTCTATCCTCCTGTATTTCCCAAATCTCAATTTCTGAGGAGAACTTTCCAATTACATTTTCTTTTGTGTAACCAGTTAGTCGACAAAACCCATCGTTTACTTCAACATATTCCCCTTCCATTGTATTAATATTTACTGAATCGGGACTAGTATAAAACGCAGCTTTATATTTGACTTCATTTTCCTCAGCTTTTTCTTTTGCCTTAACAATCTCTTCTAGTAAAAACTTGTGTTCCGAAATATCCTGAGCAGCTCCCCAAAGCCCAATTGCATTACCATCATTGTCCATAACAGCCTCACCTCTAACCCACATCCAACCGTTTGTACTATCTTCTCTGACGGTTTCGAGTTCTAGTTCGTATGGGATTCCAGTTTCCTGAGTTCTTGCAAGCGAGGTTGACAATATTTCCCAACTCTCTGGTGTAAATAATTTTTGATGCTCGGTGTAAGGTGGAATTGGCATAGTTGGATCAAAACCATACATTTTAAAAAGTTCTTCTGTCCATTTCACTTCATTGGTTTTAACATCCAAATACCAACTACCAATATGGGTAATTTCTTGAGCCCTTTTTAATTCCTTCTCACTTAATCGAAGAGCTTTTTCACTTTCTTCAGCTTTTTCTTTGGCATTTATTAATTCTTCTTCTGCTTTTCTTTGTTTGGTGACATCTTGATTGACCACAATAGCACCTTGGATGTTTCCCTGCTCATCAATGACAGGTGCAGTGTAGTTGATTATAATTTTCTTCTGACCATCGAATGCATCTATTTCCAAGAGTTCATCCACAATCGTTAGCCCTTCACGAATAGTCTGAGCCAATGCCCAATCGTCTGGTTTAATTTCCTCGCGTGTAGGATAACGGTATGCTTTAAATACGCCATATTCATCAATTGACACGGTCGGTTCAGCCCCCCATATTTTAACACCTGCAGGATTGCCCCTGATAAGATTGCCTTTCGCACCAGCAAACCACAAGCCTATTGGCAGCAAATCAAATACTTTATTGAGTAGATTTTCACGATTTTTGATTTCATTCTCCATTTGTTTGCGTTCAGTTATGTCGCGAGTAACGCCTACTAAATATTTTATTCCATTATCATCAACAAACCTAGTCTTTCGAGTTGAAATCGTTAAAGTCTTACCGTCTCGGATTGTAATAGATTCTTCATTAATATTTCCAATCCCATCTTTTAAAATCTGCTTATCTATTCTTAAAAAATCCTCCTTCTCTTGTGGACTAACATCTTCAGCCAATGTTTTTCCGATAATTTTATCTTTAGGCAAATCGAATAATTTGCAAAAAGCCTCATTCACAACAAGCAATCTACTTTCTTCATCCTTTACAAAAACAGGATCGCCAATATTACTTAAAATTTTGTCAAGATATTTTTCACTTATTTCGGCTTTTTCTTTAGCTTTTATTAACTGTTCTTCTGCATTTTTGCGAGCAGTAAAATCGATAAAGCTTATTACAATTTCTGAAATACTACCCGAATTATCCATTACTGGAAAGCCATTTACCAATAGCCAGACTTTGTCCTTGGTGCTTGGTCGGTTAACACCCAAAACATAGTTGTAGATAGGTTCTTTAGTTCGACTAATAATATTTGCAGGATAATCTTCAACTTCCATTTTATTATCATTAAAATCTACAAAATTCCAATCTATGTCGTATGCAGATTTTTCATATAACTGATCATCACTAAGACCAAGTAGCTTTGACGCTTGCTTATTATTCAATAAAATCGAAGTATCGAAGGCATGAACAACCACTCCAGCACCAAGATTGTCAATTAAATCACTATATCTTTTTTCTTTTATTTCAACTTCTTCTTTAGCGTCAATAATTTCTTTTTCATCTAATTTTCTTTGTGTAATATCATTAAAAGTAACCACCAAAAAGTCTTCTATTAACGTTACATATAACTCGCAAACACGGACATTTCCGTTCTTACAAGTAATATTATACTCACCAGTATTAACTGGTTGTTTTGTTCTTATGGCTTCTTCAACAAAAGGGTTCCATCTTAATAGAGATTGTTTTAGATAGTCAGAATCAGGATACGCCATTTCGTACCATTCTTTAGTATTGGAAGCAGTATGACCAAAGAGTTCTGTTGCTGATTTGCTCCACAAAAATATTTCATTATCAGAAGTATCGGCAACAGCAATGGGGAAAGGAGATGTGTCAATTATTTTTCTTAATTTTGCTTCGCTAGTTATCAAATTTTGATTAGCCGCTTTAAGTTGCTGCTCACTAGCCGTTAACTGTTGATTTGCTGCTTTAAGTTGCTGTTCGTTTGCTTTAAGTTGCTGTTCGTTTGCTGCAAGTTGCTGATTTGAGGCTTTTAACTGTTGCTCGCTTGCCATCAATTGTTGATTTGCTGCTTTTAGTTGCTGCTCACTCGCTGCCAGTTGTTGATTTGCGGCTTGCAATTGTTGATTTAAAGCCAATAATTCTTGCTCCGTTGCCTTTTTTCGCGAAATATCACTTACAATACAAATAGTCTTTTCATATACATCTCCAACACGATTGATTCCAGAAGAACTTACACTTACGTCAATCAGACTGCCATCTTTTTTTACCATTTTATACTCCTTGTTGAGAGCATAACCTGTTTCAAGAACCTCGGTGAGAGATTTATGAGCTTTTTCCATATAATCGGGATGAATTATCTTAGCCATAGATTGACCGACAATCTCATCTTTGTCATAACCTAGAACTCGTTTTATTTGATCATTGCATTCCACAATAATACCATTTACATCTACAGAGGTTATTAAACTTGCAGCATGATTAAAAAAGTTTTCCAACTCAGTTACTCTAGCTTTAAGCTTTTCATTTTCGATAATCCAATCTGGATTTTGGTTTGTATCCATGGTCATTCTTTTTGTAATGTAACTAGTTAAACTTATAAAGCAAGTTTTGTATTGAATCTCCTTCAGTGTAATAAACTTCTCCCTCATTCAATTTTAAGCAAACAGTTCTGCGTAAAATTCCACCTACTGCTTTTTTTTGCAATTTGGAATTGTATTGTCCCAAATATTTTTCGACTGATGAGATATTATCTTCACCAATAGTATCTCCTTCTCTTTGAAGCACATTTGCTCCACCAACCATACATAACTCAATATTGCCCTCTACACATCCAAACTCCTTTAATTGAAAGTATAATTCTTCAATTGCATCTTTAGCATATTTAAATCTTTGCTCGTATTTCTTCTCTGGAGAAACACCAGAAAGCATAATGTGAGCTAATCCACCAACTTTCAAACATTTGTCGTAGGCAACAACAACGACACAAGAGCCAATCGCATTAGACTTAAGCACCATCGGATATTTTCCACACTTAACCTCCCCAGTTGCTACATCAATTTCATTAAACATATTACTCAAATGGTTGATAAGTAGAATACTAGCACAATAATTTTATAAAAATACTTAGAAGTTTTGTAAAATGCAAATGTTTTTAAATGAAAGAGTATTGTTTGAAAGGAGATAAAAATTAAAATAAAAATCTGTCTTGCTTCTAATAAAATATCCAAAATAGGTTGAGTATAAAATCTCCAAAACACCACGCATTAAGCAACAAATTCACTATTACCTAAACAAATTTGGAAAATGGACAAATTAACACTTCATTTAGCAAATGGTTTCTATTTAATGTAATTGGAAAGCTTAGATGGAGAACGTTTAGTAAAAAAAGTTCTTAAACAATAACTAAGATTATTATAAAACAAAAATTGCTGTTCAGTTGGACAGCCATTATATATACACATTGCGTCTAATGGTGCCATTCATGGTATTTTGAAAGTTCATATTTATCCCAAAGCGCTTTTGCTTCTTCAACTTTATACCCTTTACTTATTGCTCTTACACTAGCATACTTTGCAGTTAATCCATTACCAATTGTAAAATCAGAATTACAAATTATTTCTGCAAGTAAATAATCTGCTTCGCCAGTTTTATCCAAATTATCCCCACGCACTAATCCGTTATATGCCTCCTCCATATTTTTTTCGACAAATTTCCCATAGTAATAAAACTTACCAAGCTGGAGGTGTGCAAATAAATTTCCTTTAGCAGCAGCAAGTTTAAAGTATTCAACACAATCTTCTTTTGGCCTATCCGTAATTTTTTCATTATAAATCAAGTCTCCATACTTCGATTCAGCTTTATCATCGCCAAACTTTACCGCTTCTTCTAAATACTGTAAACCTTTTTCAAAATTTACAGGCACAATCCTACCTTCGAAATTCATTTCAGACAAAAAGAATAATGATTCAAAAATTGAGTCAGAAAATGCTTGGACAAATCCATTATAAGCTTCATTATAATTTTGATCTGTTCCAAGTCCATAATAATGTTTAATGGCTTTGTAATAGACAGCCTTTTTACTTCCTAACTCAATTGTCTTTAAACAAAATGAATAACTATCTTTTTGAATCGCAGTATCATTTGAATACAAATCTATTTCTAATATTTTTTCGCATGAGTATATATTTCCTAAATCACAGGCTTTAACGTACCAATATCTAGCGCTCCAGCCCTGCGAATGAAAATCCCCAAGAGCCACAAAAGCTTCCAGAAAATCTTGATCAGCAGCTTTCTTATACCATTTTTCAGCATCATAAAAACCATGAGCAACATGGTTGCCATAATGGTAAAAACTACCTAAAAGCAATTGCGCTTCAGGATACCCATACTTTGCAGCATCCGTTGCATAATTAATAATTACTTCATCTTGTGTAGTTGTTGTTTTCTGATTTCCATAAGAACTCGCAACAAGGTATTTTGAATATGGTTCTCCGTCTTTTGCCGATTCATTTAATAGCTTAAAAGATTCAGTTTTTGTTAGTGCTAAAGGAAAGCCCAATTGATACCAGCAAAACAATCCTAATTTAGCAATATTCTGACCATTTGCAGCAGCATTTTTACTTAACTCCAAATACTTTTTTAATACTAAATCATTATTAGATTGAATTGAATAATCCAAATTTTCATATCCTTCAATATTCCTAGACATTAGCAAATTTGTCCAATACATATAAGCTGCAGAGTCAGGATCTAAGCCACAATTTCCATTATAATAATACGTTAAACAAACCTGCGCAATTTCGCTACCACTTTCGGCAGCTTTTAAATAATTAACCAATGCTTTTTCTTTATCAACTTCAATACCTTTTCCCGAAAAACAATTATTTGCCAGACTTAACATTTCGTAATATTCATCTTTTACTACAACCGTATCTTTCAATATCTTTTCTTCCTTTACAATCACCTTATTTCCATAACCCTCAGCTAGCATTTTTTCATATTCCTTTTTAGCTTCTTCATGACCTAAACTTGCAGCCTTTTCACAATAAAAAATAGCCATTTTCTCATTTTTCTCAACACCTTTCCCGTCTCGATACATTCCTGAGAGTGTAAAACAAGATTCTAAATCACCAGCTTCAAAAGCTTTTTCAGTCCATAAAAAAATTATACGATCGTTAATTTTAGCCTGACTCTTCTCATAATTTATCATCCAAAAAATTGCATCTAAATTATTTGACACTGCCGATTCTTCTATTAAATCAAGAGCTTTGTCCTCATTATGCTTCAACAATTTCCCCTCATAATAAAGCAATCCAAGCTGAAACTGAGCTTTAACATCTCCCGCTTCTGCCATCTCTTGTAATTGTTTTGTTGCCAATTCCTGACTAAAACTATGAAGAGTAAGTGCAAAGAGTAACCCGACTACAAATACTAATTTTATTTTCATTTTTTTTAATTTAATGACTTAATTTTTCTAGTCTCATTTATCTTACTTGGTCAATTTATTTACTGGAATACAAACTGGCTTTGCATCCGGCAACTTATCAATTCCCAACTTTGTAAATGTATCCATAAAAGCTTGACCTATTCCATTATCTTCGTCAAATTCTAACACTTCGGACATTCGCCAAGCTAATTCGTTTAGGTCAGGAGTTAAAAAAATATTCAATTTATCTGAAACGATTTCCACATTTACTTTATAAGGTGTAATGTAATCTCCGATTAAATCTGTTCTGATTTTCTTAACAACTTTTGAGGAATAAAAAGTTTTCCAGTCAAACTCTGGAAAAGACATGTCTTTACTTTCAAGTCGATTGTTATTTTCATCAAGTTCACAAACTGAATACTTCTGTTTATTTGGCACTCCCATTCCTGGAAGATATTGCTCAAGTAAAATCAAATATTTTGAATCTTTACCTTTAAAAACAATAAAGTCCAATTTGGTATTTTGCCCTTCATAATCGTATTCGTAACTAATCCAGCCTAGAGACTCATTAATTTTCAGAAAATAATTTGGCTCATAATCCGAAGCGTAATAAAATTCACTCGTTGTATCAATCTCTGTCGGTTCATTATCATAATAACCATCAATATCTCGAAATAAATTTGCAGTGTATTCATTTGTATTTGCATTATAATACTTTGGTTGAAGATAATGAGTTCTCACTTTTTTTGAAAACAATACTTTCGTGTTATCAAAAGGTCGTAATTGAAAAAACTCATCTGGTAAATCTCTATAAAGTTTTACAAGATCTGATTCTTGAGCCGATAAATTATATATTGAGATACTCCAAATTAAAATGATGATTGATATTGTATTTATTTTTTTCATAAGTAATTTATTATTTTTTACGCTTAGCAAATTTATTCACAGGAAAACATAGAACCTTTGCTTCTGGCAAATCCTCAAATCCCAAAGCCCTAAAAGTTAATTCATAATCTTCACCATAATTTTGCACCGACTCAAACTCATGATCCATACTTCCGACAAATAAATTTGTTAATGATGGCAAATCGGGCATAATTTCCACGCACAATTCACCTTCAACTTCACTCAAATAAGTATAGTACGGCAATTCAACTAATTCAAGATAATCTTTGTTAATGACTTTAACCGATCGTCTGGAATAGAAATCCGTCCATTTAAAGGATGGAAGTGAAACATGGTTATCTACATAATTCCCTGTATTTTTATCAAATGTGTATTCCGACAGATAGCGATATAATCGATTGCACATACCTGGATAGTATTGTTCCAAAAGCATTACTTTATAAGTATCACCTTCTACAATCACAATAAAATCAAGAGATACAATTAGATCAGCATCGGAATGTTCACATTCGATATGGTCAAGGGATTCATCAATTCTTATTTCGTACAAAACTTGCTCATATTCAGGAATCTCAACATCCTGCAATTCTCTTGAAACAACATCGCCTGACACTAAATACTTATTTTTTTCTGAATTGAAATACTTTTCGTTTAAAACAAATGCTCTAACATCTTTTGTAAAACAATGCGACATTCCATTTTCTTTTAGTTTAAACAGCGAATCTGGAAATTCTTTGAACACTTTAACAAGTTCAACATTTTGTGAGGAACCTAAAGTACTGATTTGCAACAATGCGAGACACAATACGATAAGGCTTAGTTTATTTTTCATAATTATTTTATTTAATAATTCTAAGCTTTTGGGCTTTTTTAGGTTGACAATTTCTTTTTCATAATAGTAATCCAATGGTTGACAAACAAAAATAGTAAAAAAAACACATGTTTAATTTTTTTATTTAAAATCAGATTTCATAATTCACTTAAATAATTGCACTTATTGCTTATAGTATTATTTTTTAGCTTTATGGGATATTACAAATTTGACAATAAAATTTTTAACGAAACAGATGCAAAAAATAATCAATTTATATCTGGTGTTTTGTTATTACATTGGTATTAAACGGAAGCGATCTATGCTGGGGAGCAACTCGCCAGGAATAAACTTTGATGACCGACAAAAATGTAAGAATAAAAGGTTTCTTTTTGAGTCCATTTTGATATTTTTAGAGGTCTTAATGCCTTTAAAAAACCAGCAATAAATTTCTTTTTCTATCGATAGATAACTCATTATGATTTCTGATTTTGTTCTTCAAATTGCATAAGTAGTGTTTGGTATGTTTAACTCAATATTGTCATACCATGTAAACAACCACGGCAAGTTGGTTTTTGCACTGCATTTGTAATCCTCAGATAATTGTTTGTAAGTTTGTTGCCCGTAGTGTATTCTTCCCCTATTTGCATTGGTGACACATATAATTCACCTGTAAAATACTGACCACATGCCATGGTTTTATACCGTTGTTTTTCGTTTTGAGAACCATATTTTTGCACAATTATGCTTCCATAGCTAATGCATTTTTTTATTAATAATCTTTCATTTGGGACAAACCTAATAAATTCACGGGATATATAACTTTTTACCAACAAATTTGTTCCATTACCCAAAAAGCCCAATGAGGTTAAGTAAAAAAAAAAGCCTCAAACTGAGGCTTTTAATAACTTAAAATATTTTGACATTAGTTCTTGTGATTTTTACATCCGCCATCTTTTTTATCACCGCAGCCTTCTGAGCTTTTTTTGTCACCGCAGCCTTCTGAGCTTTTTTTGTCACCACAGCATTTAGATTCCCCTTTGCCAGTACAACCTGATTTTTCAGAACTGCAACCACTGCATTCTTTAGCTTCAGTAACATCGATGTAATACTGGAATTCAACATCATGATGAACTTCTGCATCATCGCTTTTTACTTCCACTTTTTTAAGTGTACCAATTAGCATAATGTTTTTGCCAGCAAGATTGCTGTCAAATTTATCGATTCCTTCGCCGGCTTTTCCAATAACCATCAAAGAATCAACATCAGGAGATGTTAGAAAAATATTTCTGCCAGATTCTTGGCAAACATGTGAGCATTTTCCACAAACTTTCACTTCTTTGCCAACAAATGAATCAATATTTGCAAGTAAAGAATCAACTGTTACCATGTCTTTGCATGATGTTCCAGTGCAATCCTCAGTTTTATCACAACATTTTTTATCATCTTTCTTTGTTTCTGCATTATTGCAAGCGAAAAAGAACATCGCAGGAATCAATAAATAAAATAGTTTTTTCATTTTTTTTTAATTTAAGTTAGTTATTTAGACGATTGTTTGCATTCTTCAATTTGAACGACATCAAAAATAGAAAATTCCCATTCTGCATTGTCCGTTGAAAATATTTGAACATCAGTGGTATTTAATTCAAAAACCAAACCATGCATTTTGCCAGTTCTTGCAGTTTTGCTTGGGAAACAAATTTCTACCCCACCACTGCTGTATCGTTTAGTCATTCCGGTAGTATATTCTATTTCAAATTTAAGATTTACCGGATACTCATTTGTATTTTTCAGCTTTAACCTTAATTGAGCTGGACTTTCTTTATCAAAATGTTTTGTGTGAACAATTTTATAGCCAATTTCGATTCCGTCTTTGGATTCGAGTTTGTCTTTATATCCAAATTGAGCGTTTGCGACAAAACACGTTAGTAGTATTGCAGAAATCAAAAATAATCCTTTCATAGTTCAATTAAATTTTTGGGTTATTAAATTTTCCAAGGAATAAAACCGAACCTTTAAAATTTTCTTTAATTAGAAAAACAAAAGGACGATTAAAGTTAATATGTACAGGTTGTGGTGCCGATTTGGTTCTAACAACTACTGCCGTTGCTGCTGCTGCCTCTGTGCCTTTTTCATCAACTTCTATAAACGACTGGTGAATTACTTCGTCGATCATCAAGTCGCTGCGGCCATTCATTCTGCTAAAGTTAGCACTTGTTGTAAAAGCAGTTACCATTCCCATTGCCATTAAAGGATTTTTAAGCTTGTATTTTGATTCAATTTTAAATTTAGGTAAAAGTATATCAACCAATTGTTCAGTCATGAGTTTTTCCATTTCTGTAAACGATGCATAAGTCAGATTTTTACAATAATCATCTATTAGTGTTCCTTCTTTAGGTTGGATCAAAAACATAGACGCTTCGTTGTCTTTATATGGAAGTTCAATGATCAGATATTCATCATTTTGATAGAATTTGAAGTTCTCACGTAAGTGCATAAAAGAAGAAATATATTGTCGTTTCTCACCGTAAAAAATCATTTGTCTGGTTTGTTCTTCTGGAAATGAGCTTGCCCAATCTGCTTTAAAGTGAATTGCATTTAAAAGTACTAAACGGGTAAGGTCGTCGAGAGCATTTGGATCAACTAGCTCTTCAATTTTATCATTTGTATTATCCATAACCCACTTATTGATTGCAAGTCTAGCTTCTTCACGTTTTGCAAAATCTGTAAAATCTGCTTTAGTTATTTTTGCCCCATAATCAGATAAAAGAGCAAAGTAAGACTCCTTGAAATCATATTTTTCTTGAGCAACTGCTGCATTTATAATTGTGAAAATACTCTGTTTGTTATTGCGGTAATGTTTTAATAATTCTGTTATCTCACGATGCGATTCGTCTTGGTTTTTTGAGAATTTTAGCACATTACGCATTTCCTTTGCGGTATTGCCTTTTGCGCCATCATAGGCCATTGCCAAAGCCGACGATATACTAATAGGACTAATAAAGACATTAGTTGTGTCAGTCTCGCAAATTTTAGCAAAAATCTCGAAAGCAAATTCATTATTATTGTTTACGATATTTGTTTTCGATTGAGCAAAAACCGACGAAATAAATACCATACTTAAAATGCAAACAGTCAATTTCTTCATAATGCGTTTTGTAATTACATAACTATCTTAATATCTCTATATTGTTCTGACCAGTTATTTTTTCGCAATAATAACATTTTAAATTTACTTTTCCGTCTTTTACCTGAACATTAAATTGAGTTTCCACTTTTTCATGGTTAGTGATACACTTAGGATTTATACACTTAACAAAAGCACTAATTGTCTCTGGAAGCTCAACTTTTGTTTTCTCAACAACTTGGTAGTCTTTAATAATATTGATTACTGCATTTGGGTCGATAAGGGCTATTTTGTTTACGTCGTCCATTGAAGGAAACTTATCAGAGATTTTAATAATGGCTTTTTTCCCAAATTTTTGACTTTCAAGATTATTGCCGATAAAAATCTGAGTGTCTAATTTTTCTATTCCAATAATTGAAAGAATTTTATAAAGATTTTCAGCCTTAATATGATCAATTACAGTACCTTGTTCAATAGCTTTAACTTTTAATTCGCTTTTCATATTTTTATTTTTTAAACTTATAATCTTTTTTATTTACACTATTTAATTCCTAAGATATGACACATTAGAGCCATTCTTGCATACACTCCGTTTTCTGCCTGCTCAAAATAATATGCTTTTGGATTTGAGTCAACATCAGTATCAATTTCGTTTACTCTTGGTAGTGGATGTAAAATTCTAAGATTGTCTTTTGTTCCATCAAGCATTTTATTCTTAAGAACATAAGCATTCTTTACTTTTTCATATTCCATAGGATCAGAAAATCTTTCTCTTTGAACTCTAGTTACATATATTATGTCAGCGTGTTGAATGCTGTCGTTGAGTTCGTCATGCTCGAAATATTTGATTCCTTTTGAGTCCAAAAAGTCTTTGTATTCTTGTGGCATTCTAAGTGAAGGTGGGGATACAAAGTTAAAAATAGGATTAAATTCAGACATCGCTTGCAATAATGAATGAACTGTTCGTCCATGTTTTAAATCACCAACTAAAAATAAATTTATATTTTCGAGAGTTCCTTGAGTTTTGCGAATAGAATACAAATCTAATAAGCATTGTGTTGGATGTTGATTTGAACCATCGCCTGCGTTAATAATAGGTTTGTCGGATACAACTGTAGCATATCTTGCACTTCCTTCGATAGGATGGCGCATTACGATAAGATCTGCATAAGTGCTTACCGTAAGAATTGTATCTTTTAATGATTCACCTTTTGAAACACTTGTGTTGGCTGCTTCACTAAAACCAATTACTTTTCCACCTAAACGCTGAATTGCTGTTTCAAAACTTAAGCGTGTACGTGTAGATGGTTCAAAAAACAAAGATGCGACCACGTGGTTTTCAAGTAACTTCTGATTTGGATTCTTCTGAAACTCTTCGGCAAGGTCAAGAATTTTAAAATACTCTTCTTTTGTATAATCACTGATAGAGACAAGACTTTTGTTTTTCATTTCAATCATATTTAAATTAACAATAATTTTTTACCAAAAAAAAACCGAAGATAAACTTCGGTTTCAATAATTATTTTTCTATTCCAAGTAATTCAACTTCAAATATAAGGGTTTCGTAAGGCCCGATAAGTTGACCTGCTCCTCTCTCTC
>JBBQCZ010000110.1:0-13475 GCA_038319215.1 Bacteroidales bacterium
AGTCTTATAAATCAAACCTTGGTATGCAATCTTAGAATTCAACAATTCTTTATGAAAATCGTCATATATTGCTGACATTTTATCCCACAAATCCAGAAATCTCTGCTTATGAATGCTTAACTCAGCTTGATTTACATTTGTCCAAAATCGTCTAATAATTTCCAGTTCTTCCTCAGCATACTCATCAAATTTGCTATCTATTTCTTTGATATCACGAATTGTTGAAAATAATTTTGTAGCATCAACAAGATATTTGTCAATATCATCAAAATCGTTCAATATCATTTCGCCCCAATAATAGAAATCGTCGAAACTTTCGTTGCTAGCAGTGTGTTTTATAAAGATATTATATAACTTATATATAAGCAATAACTCTTCTGCCACATGCAATTCAGAATTATTCAAAAACACTTCTTGAATTGTTATTATCGATGGCATCCAGCTAGTTTTCCCAACTGATTCAGATATCGCTTTTTTAAGGAATAAACCTGTACGTCTATTTGGAACAATAATTTCTAGTTGACGCAAATCTTTATTTTCTTCAAGAATACTAATAGCAACTTCTTTTAAAAATCCATCCATAACTATATTCCCGAAATTAATTTTAAATCTGCGAAAACAATTGCAGTAACAGCTTCTACCACAACAGGAGTTCTTAATGCATAACAGGCATCGTGACGTCCCGATATTTTAAATTCTTCCAACTGATTGCTTTTGAAATTAAGTGTAGTTTGAGCTACTGCAATACTTGATGCTGGCTTAAAGAAAACTCTAAAAAACAATTCGTTTCCATTTGTGATTCCACCATTTATTCCACCTGAATTATTTGTTAAAGTTTCGCCAAGTTGATTAGTGTAAACATCGTTAAACTCAGATCCTTTTGCTGATGCAGATTTTATTCCTTCGCCAAACTCAATAGCTTTAACTCCGGGAATTGAAAATATGGCATGAGACAACAAAGATTCTACAGAATCGAAAAAAGGTTCTCCCATTCCAATATCTAGATTACTGACACGACATTCTACAACTCCACCAATAGAATCATTTTGCGTTACCGCATTTTGCACAGCGTAAGAAATATCTTTTGTTCCACCAGCACTAATTAGGTCTGCTGAAAATATAATTTCTGGAATAATTTTTTTTGCAATAACACCAGCAGCAACTAAAGCCAAAGTAAGTCGTCCCGAAAAGTGCCCACTACCATTTGGATCGTTATAGCCACGATATTTTTTGAATGCTGTAAAATCAGCGTGACCTGGACGAAAAAATCCATCGAAACGGTAATCTGACGAAATTGTATTATTGTTTTCAAACGAAATCATTATTGGAGAACCACTAGTATAGCCATTATATATACCGCTTTTAATCAGAGGTAAATCATTCTCAATACGGCTGGTAGTTCCACTTGCACCGGATTGTCGGCGTTTAATGTCTGGAATAAAATCAGCATTGGAAATTTCGATTCCTGAAGGACATCCATCAATTAAAACGCCTATTTCGGGACCGTGAGACTCACCATAAATTGAGATTCTGAATATTCTACCAAAACTGTTCATGCTATTTTTTGTATTTAACAACAAATATAGGTATTTTTTTATCTAGGACTAAACAAAAAATTATCAAAGCAAACTCATACTTGCGTAGAGCCCTTAAATCCAGCGCGCTGGTTGGTGAGTTTTTTATCCAACCATACTCGCGTTGGTTGGTAAAAAGGGTAATTAGTGATTGGTAATTGGTGGTTGGTAGTTGGTGGTTGGTAGTTGGTAGTTGGTAGTTGGTAGTTGGTAGTTGGTAGTTGGTGGTTGGTAGCTGGTAGTTGGTAGTTGGTAGTTGGTAATAGGTAGTTGGTGGTTGGTGATTGGTAATTGGTAGTTGGTAGTTGGTAGTTATTTATTGGTACGTCACATGTCACTTACCACTTTTACCTCTTACCACATACCACTTACTACATACAATTTTTACTAACCACCAATTACTAATTAACCTTTTTACCAACAACCATTTTACAGTTCGAACCTTATTTTCGACAAAACCTTAATATCCAAATCATGCCTATTGTGAATCAAAATTGTTTTTGATAGTTGCTTGCCGTACAGACACAAATCCGCAAATGAAAAATCTTTGAGCAAATTAAATTTTAACAAATACTGATTTAATAGTTGATTTTCCACTAATAACTTTTATCACATATATTCCTGTTGATAAGGAATGACAAGGTATTTTGGCATTTGAATCATTGCAGATTGAAGAATAAACTAATTTTCCACTTGTATTAAATATCTCTATAGCTTTGTTAGAATTATCGTAAAATGAAATGTGCAAATAATCTCTCACAGGATTTGGAAACATGTTAAGTTGCTGATTTTCAACAATATTCGCATTTGTGTTTGACAATACTTCGATATCAAAATTAAGTACAGTTTCTAATAAGCCATCACTGACAGATATAATTACATGGTTAAATCCAATGTCGGAACTAGAAGGAGTTCCAGTAAGTTCACCTGAGTTTTCGTCAAAGTTCAACCAATTAGGCAATTCTAAGGCTTGGTAGGTCAACACATTCCAGTAATTAGAATCTTGGGCAGTAACAATGGAAGAATAAATATTATTTGTATAAACTTGCGATACTTGTGTGCTCGTAAAAATAGGCGCATAGTTATGAATTTCAAATTTAAACCATTGATAAGATTCTGCAGAGATTTCAGCATGTTCTTGATTTTCAAACGGATAATAAATTGTATCAAAAGGCGTAACTATGGTTTGTAAATTTTCATTTACATTAAAGTCTGTTTGATTTGTATTTGTAATACATAACGAACTAATAGTTGGAATAAAACAATGGTCCTCATGCAAAGCTGTTATTGTCCCATAACCAGGATCTTCAGAAGCAATCTCAAGAAAGGTTGGAGTATCACCACCAGGAGCATTGTCGTAAGATAAAGTATTTTCAATATAAACACTTTCCGTTACTTCATCCAAAGGTAAAATAGTGTTGTAAAGTCCTTCAAAAAATTTTGTAGAAGTTTGATTTGGTTCCGCCCAAACATTACCAGTTAAATCAACGCTCCAATCAGAATATTCATATTCTACGACTTTTTCTCCTGCGGCAAAATCCTGAGTAATTCCATATCCGCTACCATTAGCTACAGCAACAATTCGAGTATCAATAGGAAAACCCATAATAGTCAACTCGTTAACTAAATCATTTCTAAGAGGATTTGGCCCTGCAAGAGTGCCCTGAGTTGCCGTATAATGATATAAAAGCATTTGTTTTGCAGCAATAGAATTCATTTTTGCGAGACCAACAATTGCACCATCAGATTCTGCGACTTCGGCAAAAAACCTTAACCAATATTGCAGTCCAAGAGGGATATTGGCTCCTTTATGTGGAGAGTCAAAACTAATCCAATTTCTCACATGATGATTCATACTATTTGCTTCCATATAACAAAGAGCGTAACGGGTTATTAAACCACCCATACTTGGACCAACAAGAACAATTTGAGGATTTTCAAGATATGTTCCATTGTTAATCATAATTGTTTGGATTGTATCCAATACGCTAACAACTAACATTGCATTTCTTTGAATATAATCTGCTCCCTGATTAAAATTTAATAAAATAAAATCATCACCAAGTGCTCGCAAGCTATCAATCATATTTTGTTGATTTCCAATTTCGTATAAGCCTTGAATTGGGCGATTATCTCCTGGGTCGAATCCGTCAACAATAATAACTGGATTTACAAGAGTGGTATGACCGGCACCATAAAAAATTGCAATATCACCATAAGCAGTAGATCCTAAAAATGATGAGTCTGCTTCAAAAAAAGGCCAATATTCCGATGGTTCTGGCATTGCATATGTTTCCCGTGTCTGATTATTAATAGAAAACATTCCAACATGTTTATCATTATTTGAAATCTGGTTTTGGGCTACAATGACATTTGATGCCAGAACAAATAAAGAAATTGTAAAATAGAAAAATAAGAATTTTTTATTATTCATTAAAACTAATGTATTAAAATAAATATGTGATAAGCTCCTTACAAAAATAGTTTTAATTATTGAAAAATCAAATTAGTATTCGATGTTATACCAAATAAAACGAGGCGATGCCTCGTTTTGAAATAAAATCAGACTTTCAGCCTGATTTGGGAACTGCGGAGTTTCGACCAATTTTCAAACTGAATCGCAAACTGCTAAGTTTAGCTATTTCACAAACTGATTGTTTAGGTAGCGTAGTAAACCACAAAGTTTTGGTTGTTTTTCAGGCTGAAGGCCTGATTTATTTTAACCTGATGCGCAGCTTCAGGTTAGTAAACCACATACCGCTTTCGCGCTGAAAGCGCAGCTTAAATAAGCACTTTTTTTAAGCTGCACTTTCAGTGCGCAGATTCTATCGTGTACTTTTAAAACGAGGCGATGCCTCGTTTTGAATTAAATCAGACTTTCAGCCTGATTTGGGAACTGCGGAGTTTCGACCAATTTTCAAACTGAATCGCAAACTGCTAAGTTTAGCTATTTCACAAACTGATTGTTTAGGTAGCGTCGTAAACCACAAAGTTTTGGCTAATTTACAGGCTGAAGGCCTGATTTATTTTAACCTGATGCGCAGCTTCAGGTTAGTAAACCACATACCGCTTTCGCGCTGAAAGCGTTGCTTCAGGTTAAAATTTGACTTAAATGTTGGTAAAAATCGGGGTATGATTTGGAAACACATTCGCGATTTTCAACACTTATTGCATCTGGTGCAAATATCCCTAATACAGAAAATGCCATTGCCATACGATGATCGCCATGCGAGTTTAAGCTCGCTGATTTTATGGATTGTCCACCAACTATTTGCAAAACATCTTCGTTAAGACTTATTTTTATTCCAGCTTTTTCTAATTCGTTTTGCAAAACATCTGCGCGAGAGCTTTCTTTGGTTTTAAGTCTGGATGCTCCAGAAATTTTTGAATTTCCAGAAGCAAAAATTGCGAGTATTACCAAAACTGGAATTAAATCTGGACAATTTGTAGCATCAAAATCAAAACCAGATATTTCTGACTTTTCAACAAATAAAGTATCATCTTGCCAAAAATATTTTACGCCAGCAATGTCAAAAACTTTCAAAATATCTTTATCCGCTTGTAATGAGTCTGCGGATAAGCCTTTCACTCCTATCCTTCCGATTATTGCAGCCGCCGCAAGAATAAATGCAGCACCACTCCAATCACCTTCTACGGTATAAGTTCCTGTTTTATAAGTTTGATTTCCGGGAATTTCAATTTTTAGTTCATTTCCGGTTTCAAAAAAATAATTAATGTTAACACCAAAATATTTGGCAACCTTAATTGTCATCAGTATATAATTTATGCTTACAGGATTTTTTACCACTACAGTTGAATCGCCATAAACAACACTCAAAGCCAAAATTAAACCTGAAACAAACTGCGACGACTTACTCCCATCAATATAATATTGTCCACTTTGGATATTTGTGCGAGTAAATTTCACTGGAAGTTTGTCGTTTTCAGCTTCGTAAATACAACCCATTTGTTTTAGCAAATAAAAGCTTTCGGCAACTGGTCGTTTTAACAAGCTACCACTTCCATTTACAGTAAAAGCAGTTTTGAATATTGCTGCAATTGGAGTAAAAAGTCGAGCGCAAAGGCCAGATTCATTGCATTGTAATTCGTCAGAAAGCAAATCCTGCGAAGGCAAAATATGAAGCAAATTGTTTTCGATACTAATTTTAGCACCAAGATTCTCAACAATTCCTCGGGCAGCTTTTACATCATCAGAATTTCCAAAGTTTGAAATAAAACATTCACCACGCGAAAGTAATGCCGCTGCAAGCAACCTTTGCTCATGACTCTTTGACGGAGGAGCAGTAATTATTTCTAGTATGCTTTGTTTAGACTTGCTCATAATTTGTAAAAATAACAAAAACAGTCTTATTATCTCTTTTGTGACATTAATTATTTATGCACAAATACAATTTTTATAAGCCACAGATTCCCAGATTGTTAAGTCTTAAGTTTTTACATATAACACGAAATTCTCACAGATAACGATTAGGTTTCCCTGCGTCAAACCTTGATATTAACTGGAATCTCAATTTTAAAAAATGGCAAAACATGTCCAGATTTATCAGGAACATATTATTAAAACTATCATTGTGCATCTGCATGACAAACTCATACTTTTATTGTGATAGGAAAACGACAGTGCAATTTGTTTCCCGACTTCGCCATTGCGAAACCAAGTTACGAAACCAAGAGCCTGTAAGGCTCATTTATTTTAACCATGACCGAACGTAGTGAAAGTCATGGATTGAAATAAACAACGCAATCTCTTTTGGCATGTGTTTTTGCTCCAAAAACCATGACAAAAGAAGTTTACATTAAAATTATGCGTCTGCATTTACTATTTTTCAGTAACGACATCTGTAATTAAAAATAAAAAAAAATTGTTTTACCAGACAATACTATTTTGATTATTTATATTTGCAAAAGTTAATACTATCAAAATTAAAGCTTAACATTTATGAATCTAAAAGAACCTTTCGATTTTATCTGCGACCTCCAAATGAACAATAACCGCGACTGGTTTCAAGAGAATAAAGAGCGATATTTAAAAGTTAAGAGTGAATACGAACTTTTTGCCGAGAAACTTATTGTACTTACACGGGAAATAGATCCATCTATCGGTTTTCTTTCAGCAAAGGAATGTACTTATAGAATTTATCAAGATCAACGTTTTTCGCGCTTTGCAGATCCATACAAAAATCACATGGGAGTTTATATTTTACAAGGAGGTAAAAAGAGCGGAAATCCTGGATATTATGCACATTTAGAGCCAGACGCATCGTTTTTGCATGGTGGAATTCATGTTCCGACACCCGAAATACTCAAAGCAATTAGAACAGAAGTTTTAGAAAACACAGAAGAGTTTAAATCTATATTCGCCGACAAAAGTTTTATCAAATATTTCCCATCCATGTCAGGCGAAAAACTAAAAAATGTACCGAAAGATTTTCCCAAAGATTTTAAGGATGCCGAACTGCTAAAATACAAAAGCTACACAATAAGTTATAAGATTGAAGATGATTTTTGGTTTGACGATAACGTCGAAGATAATATCATAACTGTCTATAAACAAATTGCAAAATTCAATGCGTTTCTTTATAAGGCTTTGGGGAATATGGGATAGGGAACGAAATATTAATCATTTTCCACAGGATTTTATATTTCAACTATCCAAAGACGAATTCGATTGTATCCTGATATCACAATTTGTGATTTCAAGTTTAGAATTTCTTGAACGGAAAAATCTTTATATTTGCCAATGTTTAACCGGCTTTCCTGATGATTTTATGTTTCAGTTGTCAGACTCTGAATGGCAAAACTTGAAATCGCAAAATGCGATAGCAAGATTGGGTGGACGAAGAACACCAGCTTTTCCAAAAACACAACTCTAGTTCGCTCGGATTTGAAATCCGAGCGAACCGAGCAACAAGAACAAAGATTAGTTGTGTTTTTTTTCGGACTTCAAGTACGACAGCCATAAACGTATTGTAAGAGACACAGGCAGTGACAAGCAAGCCGTCAGACAGAAACTGACAGATGTAATATCATAAGCGGAAAGACACAATCTATTATTTGTAATTGTCTTTTTTAATTTCCTCCATCCTGACATCTTTCCGAAATGCGTGAATCATGTAAAATGTTCTCAGAATAATGTAACACTGCTCTGTTCTGAAAAATTCACCTTTGTATGGTAATATTAAAAAAATATATAAACTTTATAGTATGAAAACAACAAACAAAAAGCAAAATTCCCTTATGGTTGTATCTTCTTCAAAGAAGAAAATTAAGGTTCCTGAACATCAAATTCGTCAAAGAGCATTTGAGATTTTTCTTGATAGGGAGGTTGAAAATGAAGGCAATGAAACAACTGATTGGTTCCAGGCTGAACATGAATTAAACCGAACAACCGAGTTGTAAAATTGAAGATGATTTTTGGTTTGACAAAAACGTCGAAGATAATATTATAACTGTGATTTTATGTTTCAGTTGTCAGATTCTGAATGGCAAAACTTGAAATCGCAAAATGCGACAGCAAGATTGAGTGGACGAAGAACACCAGCTTTTCCAAAAACATAACCCCGCCCCCGAGGGTGTGGTTAAAGGAGAAACAAGACAAAACTGGCTTTAGCCCTGACTTTATTTTGTTAGGTTTACAAAATCTAATTGGTTAAAGTTCAGGGCTAAAGCCCATCAATAATTTTCATTAATCCACCCCGACCTGAAGGTCAGGGTGATTAATTCCCAGAGCCATAACAGCATTTATTTGATAATGCGAAAAACGTGGAAATCTAAAAATCCAACGCCTATCCTATTACCGCCAAGTTTATATTCCTATCCCAGAATGTATTTTATTACGTCAGACATACAGCATTCTGAAAAATCCTTGGTAAAATAGAAAACCGATCTACTACCTTAGTTTTATTTCACAAAACTATCAATTATTTCGGCTGTATTGATTTTTACAACTAGAGGTTCGCCAATATTTAAGAGGAATACAAAATTTATCATATCACCGCTTTTCTTTTTGTCGTTAGCTAATAGTTCAAAATGGCGCTCATCTAATTTGTAATCTGTTTCAAAACCAGCAATACTGATAAGTTCCAGCACTTGAGTTCTTACGTCTGTCTCCGAATAACCCATTTTTACGGCTAAGTCCATAGAAGCAAGAATCCCTTTAACTACGGCAACGCCATGAGGAAGTTTATTAACTATTTCGATGCTGTGTCCAATGGTGTGCCCGAAGTTTAAAATATGTCTTAAGCCTTTATCGCCAGGGTCTTTAACAACTATTTCAGTTTTAATATCAATACATCTACGTACAATCTGATTCAAAACATCTTTATCTCTTTTAAGAACATATTTTAAGTTAGCCTTCACATAATCAAAAAGTGTTCCCTCCGAAATTAACGAGTACTTAATCACCTCTCCCAACCCACTCATAAAATCTTCTTCCTTAAGAGTTTTAAAAACGGATGTATCACATATTACAAATTCAGGTTGAGCAATATTTCCAATATAGTTTTTAAATTTTCCAAAATTTACGCCATTTTTACCACCTATTGCAGCGTCTATTTGTGCAAGCAAAGTAGTTGCTACAAACCCGAAAGCTGTTCCGCGCATATAAACATTTGCTACAAAGCCTGTTATATCTGAAACCAATCCACCACCAAAACCAACAATTAACGATTTTCTATCAATTTTGTATTCAATAAGTTTTTCAATTATTTGCTCAACAGTATTTAGATTCTTATTTTCTTCACCAGCTTTAATAATTATATAATTGGTCTTATCAAAAGCATCTGGATATAGCTCTAAAAGATTCTGATCACTAATTACAACAAAGTTTCGACCTGCTGCAAGTGTTTTAAAATAGTTGTAGCCAATTCCTGTAAGAATTTCGGTATTGCTATCTCCAGTTGTTTTGTATGTTTTAACTATCATATTTTATTATTTTGGAGGATATGAGAAGATCTTGTATTTGTTTTTTGCATAGTCTAGTGATGAAGCATTATAATGCCACCATTCGGTTTTTGACACATAAAAATATGCTTTGCTCATAACCGACATCAACAAATTACGATTATCAAATTGTTCTTGAGTTAAGTCACCTTTATTAAAAAAATATGTTGTTTTTTCAGGGTAAGCTAATTCTCCAAAGAAATCGAAATCTGTACCCATGTCAAGAATATTTCCGACACTATCAACAATCCCAATATCAAGTGCCATTCCGTAATTATGGATTGAACCCCTTTGCGGATTCGCAACATACCAATGTCTAATATTTAAAGGTACATCTATTGAATCCCACATTAGCTGTTGAGATTCCATACTTCGAACTGCATCATAAACGATAAAAGTATAACCAGGTTTTTCCTTCTGCAAAATATTAAAAGCATTCTTAAGTTTCAAATAACATTCTGGCTGAACATAAGCATTTTCAAGTTCTCCATAAAAATCAATTTCTAAAAAGTTATCTAATGTTGTGTATTTTAAGTCAACTAATATTTCGGGAATAGAATCCTGAATTTTAACTAGACCCATTTCGGCCAAAAAAATTTCAGTTTTGTTAGGTTCGAGTTTTTTTACTGTTATTTCTTTAACTGTATCGGTTATCGCGATTTTGTCGATCTGATTTGAACCGTCTTTTGGTTTACATTCATAAAAAAATGTTAAAACCATAATAATAATTGCAAACATGTATTTTGTCTTTGACATGAAATAATATCTTTGTGAAAGTAAAAGTAATTAAATTTATAAATAATAAAAAATAAATAGCCACGATCCCGAAATATATCGGGGCGAATACACTAAAAACAGAATTAACTTAGTGTTTTAGTGCAAACAAAAAATAAATGAAAATAAAATAAAAATAGAAAAAAATGAAAAAAGCTATTATTCTAATTATCGGATTTATCCTTTTTGCAACGCAACTAGTTTTATCGCAAACCAAATCATTAACTATTGACGAAGCTGTTGTTGGCGTATGGCGAGAACTTTACCCGGAACACATTAGAGGCCTTGCACTCAGACCTGAGACTAAAGAATTTTCAAAAATTGTAAAAACAGACTTAATTTCGGTAAGTTTTGATTTAAAAAAAGAAAATACAATTATTAGTCTTGATGAGATTAATTCAGTATTAAAAGCTGCCTCTAAAGAAGAATGTAAGTATTTTCCAGCTTATGAATGGCTTGGAAGAAATACAATTAGAATATTTGACGCCAATAATATTATTGATCTCGACATCGTAAAAAAAGAGATTAAAACTTATTTGAAAATTGACGAAAGTGTCGAAAATCTCGACTATTGTGAGGCAAGCAAAATGGCAGCATACACAATCGCCAATAATCTTTCAATTATTGGCGAAGACGGCATTGTTAAGCAAGTTAGTAATGAAAGTAATAAAGATATTATTTTTGGCCAAACCGTTGCGAGAAATGAATTTGGAATTGAGAAAGGAACTTATTGGTCTCCTGCTGGCAATTTCCTCGCGTTTTATCGTAAAGATGAATCTATGGTAACAGATTATCCAATTGTAAATACAGATGCTAGAGTTGCAGAACCGGCACCAGTAAAATATTGTATGGCTGGAATGAAAAGCGAAGAAGTAACTCTTGGCATATATGATATAAAGTCGGGCAAAATAATTTATATTCAAACTGGAGAACCTGTAGAACAATTTTTAACCAATATCGCTTGGAGTCCGGATGAAAAGTCTATTTATATTGCTGTTCTAAATCGCGAACAGAATCATATGAAGTTAAATAAATACGATATTTCTAATGGTAAATTTATTAGCACTTTGTTTGAAGAAACCAGCGATAAATATGTTGAGCCACTGCAACCAATGAAGTTTTTACCAAACGATCCTTCAAAATTTATTTGGCAAACTAGAAAAGATGGTTTTACACATTTATATCTATATACTGCAGATGGAAAAGAAATTTCACAAATTACAAAAGGCAATTTTGAAGTTAGTGAACTATATTGCTTTACTGGCGATGGTAAAGACATAATCATCAAAGCTAATAAAGAAACTCCTATTGATTTTGACCTATATAGAGTTAATATTGCTTCTGGTGCAATGATAAGAATTACTAAAGATGCAGGTTCTCATGCAGCTACAGTTTCATCTGATGGAGCTTTTGTTATTGATAATTTTAATAGCACAACTGTTCCAAATGCTTATGTTTTATATGACACAAAGGGAAAGAAAATAAATACTATTTTATCTTCCAAAAACCCATTAGCAGAATATAAGCTTGGTGAAATGAAAATTGGCACTTTAAAGGCCAACGATGCGCAAACAGATTTGTATTACAGAATTATTTTACCACCAGATTTTGACCCAACAAAAAAATACCCAGCAATAGTTTATGTGTATGGAGGTCCTCATGCTCAACTCGTTACAAACGAATGGCTTGGTGGAGCTGGCGGGTGGGATTTTTATATGGCTCAAAAAGGTTATATCATGTTTACACTTGACAATCGTGGTTCATCAAGCAGAGGTGCTGCTTTTGAGAATATTATTCATAGACAATTAGGAGTTATAGAATCTCAAGATCAACTGACAGGTGTTGAATATTTACGTGGTTTAGGTTATGTCGATATGGATAGAATTGGTGTACATGGCTGGAGTTATGGTGGTTTTATGACAACAACACTTATGACTGATCATGCTGACATATTTAAAGTCGGAGTAGCTGGTGGACCAGTAATCAATTGGGAATTATACGAAATAATGTACGGCGAAAGATATATGGATATGCCTCAAGAAAACCCTGAAGGATATGCTAATGCAAATCTGCTAAACAAAGTTGAAAAACTTACAGGTAGACTAATGATAATTCATGGCACTTCTGACCCAGTAGTAGTTTGGCAACACAGTCTTAATTTTGTGCAAAAATGCGTTGAGAAAAAAGTCCTTCTTGATTATTTCGTTTACCCAGGACACGAGCATAATGTACGCGGTTATGATAGAATCCATCTTATGAGAACTATTACACGATATTTTGATGATCATTTGTAATTTGTTTTCTCAATTTATTTTAATAATTTTGGGTACATTAATTTAACTAACAAAAAGAAACTTATATGTGTTTTTCACCAGAAGCAAGTTTTGCTGGAGGAGTCATTATTTCTGCTATTGGGGTAGTAGCTGTAACTAAGGTACATAAACCTTCCCAGATAATTTTCGCAAGTATTCCTTTGTTTTTTGGAGTACAGCAAATTGCAGAAGGCTTTTTGTGGTTAGCAATTCTAAATCCTGAATATTTGTTTCTTAAGAAATTCGCGACTTATTTTTTTCTAACAATGGCAGATTTCCTTTGGCCAACAATGATTCCTCTTGCAATTCTTTTTATGGAAGAAAATAAAAAGAAAAGAAAAATATTGTGGGCCTTACTAAGTATGGGAATGTTATTATCGTGTTACTATTTATTTTGTTTGATTTCTTTTGACGTAACCCCTCATATTTCTGGATTTCATATTCGATACGACAATAGTTTTCCAAGACCGTTAGGATATTTTGCGTTTGCAGTTTATTTAATTGTCACTATTACACCATTATTCATGTCGAGTATAAAAAGGACTAAGGTATTAGGTGCCTTAATGTTTTTATCCTGCCTTATAACTGGAATATTCTTTACTCAATATCTACTTTCGGTTTGGTGCTTTTTTGCAGCATTAATAAGTGGTGTTATTTTATGGATACTGAGAGACTCGAAACAAAAATCAAAATTGAATAAATCTCTTTTGATAAAGGAAAAGGACTAATCGTCTTCTAAACTTTTATAATACTCCGCTAACTTCTGAGCATAAGCTTTGCCTTGATTATCAAAACCTTTAGAATCCCAACCTCGGTATAATACATCATTTTTATTTAATTCATAAATAACCCA
>JBBQCZ010000111.1:0-13390 GCA_038319215.1 Bacteroidales bacterium
ACTAGGGCATGATCTGGGTGAACTAAATCGCCATTTAACAACTAATAGCGGGATGTTTTAATTTGTAAAATGGCGATTTAGTTCACCCCAGATCATGCCCTAGTGGGACCACAGTAACAGCAAAGCTTTCAAGAAATTGGAAGCTTTTTTTGTTTTAGCTCATTTGGTTAGAGCATCCCGACTTTTAGTCGGGAGGGTCCTAGGATCATGCCCTAGTGGGACCACAGTAACAGCAAAGTTTTCAAGAAATTGGAAGCTTTTTTTGTGTTATTTTCTCTACCTCGCTCGGATTTAGCTCCGCTGCGATGCGCTGAGCGTTTCGTCGAAGTGAGCTCGCCCTCTGGGCATCGGTTGCAATCCGATCGAAACAAAAACATATTTTCATGCAATAATTTCTGAGCCAGCGAGAGGGGTTGATAGTTTTTCATGCGAGTGAGTTGAACTAATTTTTTCGATATATCCTAACTAAAAACAGCAGATTTGAGTGTCCATACAATTCCCCAAAAAATCAGTATTCATATCAAAACTTTTTTTACTTTTGATATGAAATCTTATTTAAAAAAATGAAAAGATTCTTGCATAGTTTGGTGTTGATTCTACTGGTCTCGGTTATTTCTACAAGCGAGGCAATTTGCCAGAAGGACATTGCTGCTTTGCTCGATTCTGCCGAGAATTTGCAGGAATCAAATCCATTAAAGGCTTTAGAATATGCAGAACTCGCCGAGGAAAAATCATTAGTCGAAAACAACAAAACTCTGCAGTCGAGAGCAAATTATCAAATAGGTAAAATTTATCGAATACTTGGAAATCTTTCCACAGCAGAGGAATACCTCAGTCTTGCCATTGAAAACACAGCACTCAGTTCCGAAATTTTGGTTGACATGTACAACGAAATGGGAATTATTCTTAAGCAGCAATGTCGCTTTGATGAAGCGCTAGAATTTTATGAAGAGACCTTGATTATTCAACAAAAACTTGGAAATAAAAAAGGAGAAGCCAGGGTATATAACAACATCGGGCGCATTTATGAACTTCTCGAAAAATACACCGAAGCGATGCTTTATTACCGAAAAGCTCTGGCAATTTACGAAAAACTACCAATCACAAAGTCAACAGCAATCACACTTCAAAATACTGGGAATATTTACCGTGAATTAAACAATAATGATTCGGCTCTTATCTGTTACAATAAGGCTCTAAAGATTTACCAGACAACAGGAAATGAACTGTTATCGGCATACGCATACAATTCGATTGCCTCGGTAACTAGCGATAAGGATGTGGCAATTTCATTTCTTAACAAAAGTATCGAAATACAGAAATCGCTTAATGCCGAAGCCGATCTTGGAAATTCTTATGTGGAACTTGCCGAAATATATTTTCTAAACAAACAATATTCTCTGGCAATTCCATATTTGGAGAACGGTTACAAGCTTTTTGCAGTAACGGGACATAAAAACTCTGCCCGCGATGCACTTGATTACTTGTACCGTGCATACGAAAATCTTGGCGACTACAAAATCGCATTGCAGTATCACACTCTTTATGCCCTTTACGAGGATTCGGTAAAATCAGAAAATAACTTTTACGCTATTCAAAAGTACGAGTCGGAGTTAAAACTTAAAGACAAAGAAGTGAAGATTGCAATTCAAGATACCGAAATAAAAAGCTCGAACGAAAAACTTAGGATTAAAAGAATTCAATCTGCGTATTTTATTTCTGGAGTAATTGTTTTGTCTTTTTTATTGATTGTGGTTTTGTATCAAGTTAGACGGCTTAAGAAATTTAATTCTCTATTGAATATTCAGAAATCGAAAATCGAAAAAAGTGATAAAGAAAAAGAAATTCTTATCCGAGAAGTACATCACCGCGTAAAAAACAATTTGCAGATAATTTCGAGTCTGTTTACAATCGAACAGCGAAAAACAGAAAGTTCTGAGGTTAAAAATGCATTAACTTATGCAAAACAAAGAATTGAAGCGATGTCGGTAATTCACGAAAAACTTTACAAACAATCCGACTTGTCAAATATTAATCTCGAAGATTATCTTTTCGATATTTGCGAAAACTTATTAGACTCTTTCGACAAACTTAGCATTATTAAAGTTGATATCCAATCAGATGTTGAAAGTATAGATACCGACAGCGCAATTAATATTGGCTTGGTAGTTACAGAACTGATGACAAATTCGATAAAGCATGGTTTTAGTCCCGATGCTAAAGATTGTAGAATTGGCATATCTTTGAGACAGAGAGGAGAATTGATAAGTTTTGGATACGAGGATAACGGAATTGGAGTCGCCCCAGACTTTGATTTAAGTCAATCACAAAACTTTGGGCATCGTTTAATAATTTCCATAGTTAAGAAACTTAAAGGAGAAATTATTAAGGATGACAATCTGCATCAAGGGTTTAGATTTATATTTGATTTTAAGGATTTGAGATATGTGTAAAGCAAATGTTTTGATAGTTGAAGATGAATTTATTATTGCCGAGAATCTTTCGGCAACACTTGCCGAATGTGGTTATGATGTTGCAGGGATTGCCGACAATGTTGATTCGGTAGTTAAAATTCTTAGCGAGAATAAGATAGATATGATATTGCTTGACATAAACCTAAACCAGGCTGTTGATGGAGTGGAAATTGCACATATTGTAAACTCTCGCTTTGGAATTCCGTTTATTTTTGTCACAGCATTTGTCGATCCTGCAACTATTGAACGAGTGAAGCATACCTTTCCGTATGGATATATTGTAAAGCCATATTCCGATATCGACATAAAAATCGCCATTGATATTGCCTTAAGTCGTGCTGCAAATGTATCGGCTAGCAAAACATTAAGTTCAGGTTCCCAAAAAGAAAATACTGTCTTCATCAAAACCGACAAAGGGCTAAAAAAAATTGAGATTAACGAGATTTTATGGATAGAAGCTTATGATTATTACTCATTTATTCATACCCGTAACGAAAAAATTCTTACCACAGTTACACTTAAAGAACTGGAACAAAAGCTAAATACTGAGATTTTTGTACGTATTCATCGCAAATACACAATCAACATAAATCATATCGAAAGAATTGTCGGTAATCAGGTTGAAATTGGAAAGGATCTAATTCCTATAGGGCGTTCAAACAAAGAAGTATTTCTCATGAAAATTAAGCTGATATAAGTTTCTTTAGTTGGTGCATTTCTTTTGAAAAGGTGTAATTATTTAGGTGTTGATGAAAATTTTAGTCTAGAGGGCTTAAAGTGGGGGAAACGAATGAAGAAAAGTTTTATTTCAGCAGATGACCTAAATAGTTACGAAAAAGTTTAGGTTTTCTAATTTTATATCCACTCCCTTTGCTGTTCACTGAGAAAAAACGTCGTTCACTGACTATTTTATGATTATTGGCTTCGTGGCGTTAGTTTTGAGTATTAGAAAACCAATAACTTTAAAAAATATACTTATGAAAAATTCGTTTTTAATTATGGTAGCCGTTTCGATTTTGAGTATCGGCAATTTATTTAGTCAACCTGCAAAAATTGTATTGGAGGAAAACTTCGACAATAATTCTAACAATTGGGAGATCAAAACTGAGCCGACCTACACTAGCAAGATAGAAAACGGCACATTCAATCTTTCATGTACTGATGCAGAGTGGCGTTATTGGTTTAACAAGGCTTACTACGACCTTTTCGAGGCATTTACAGTTGAGGTAAAATTAAAGATTGTTGAGTCAACAGATGGAATAGTATTTTATGCCGTTCAATCCGACAACCTTGCTAATATTTATGGCATACAGCTTTGGGATAATTCAGCATGTCCTTACAAGGTGACTAAATTTGAGGCAGAAAGTGAAGGCATTTATGCTGAAGGAAAAGTTGACGATAGCTTTGCTCAAGGTAAAGACCTTGTTCTTAAAGTAAAATGTAAACTTTTTGACGAAGGATTTTCATATCGCCGACAGTTAACATATTATGTTAACGACATAGTGATTGGTGTTGAAGAAAGTGCAAGGTTTGAAGGTGATTGGCAGAATTTCGCCTTTACTCTATCTCCGGGCTCTAAAGTAGAAGTTGATTATGTGAAGGTTTACGGAACAGCCTTAGCCGGACCAGCAAAAGTTGATATGTACGTTGCCACAACACCATTGTCAAAAACGACACCACCACAGGCACAAGATATTACAATAAAAGCGGGAGAACCTATTTATGCAATGATTTATATGTCTCAGACTTTTCACGAGATACTTGGTGCTAATCAGAGTGTAGATATTACCGAATACTTATGGATTGATGGAGGAATTGTAAGTCGCTATGACTACAGAATGGATTTTAAAGGAGTACAGTCGCAGGGGAATACCTATGAAATTGAAATGGCTCCGGCTGTAGATAAAATAAACTTTCCAAAACAGGCTGCAACTTTATGCGGACCACTTTTCGACTTGGATCCGGGAATTCATGATATTACTTTGGGAATGCAATATGGATCAACAGCATTAGGTGAAGTTACTTTTAAGTTCGACAATAGAGATGCTGCTGGTATAGCAAAGTTTGAAGAAATGTACAACAAGTACAGCAATAAAATTCTTACAAATGTTACAATGCCTGTGGCTAAAATGACAGATGCAAAACTTGATGCATCAATTAAACAAGCTATAATTGACGATAACTGGTCGCAAACTGTTCTTAAAATAGTTGTTATGGATAGCGATTGGCAAATTGTGACAAACGAATATACTGGCGCAATTTTATACAGATGGATTAATACCGCAGTTGCAGTAAAGAACAGTGATGGAACCTGCATGCTATTCCACCCAATTGTATGTCAGGATTATGCTGGCGGCGGTGTTTATTCAACAAAATCGCGATTATGTGGCATGCATCTACTCGAGAAACAGATTGCTTGCGAAAATGTAAAATAGTAACCCCGATCATTAGATAGATGGCATAGCCATCAAATTAACAGAGGCGCATTTGGAATGTGTCTCTGTTTTTTATTGTTGGGGGTGTGGTTTATACTCAGCCTCTATAGGATTTTGTAATATAAGCTGTATCTTTTGCACCGACTCTTCTTCATTTCGACTTCGCCTCCGACGCGGCGGGCGAATCAATACATCGCAATACATCGTAAAAATTATTTCCATAGAGGTTGAGTATAAACCCACCCCCAAAACCCTAATTTAAAAATCCCAAAATCTCTATCTGTAAAAATCTATTTAGCTATTGCATACCCTATTAACAATTTTTTTGCTATGTTTGCCATGAAAATATAAATTATAATTCAAACAAAAAATCCCGAACCTATGGTTCGAGGATCCTCGAGCTAAAAGCTCGGGACTAAAAAGAAGAAATTAATATGGGTAAGGATATTATTAAGAATTCAAGAAACACAGAAAATGCACCTAAGTGCCCTGTCTCGACACAGACTGTAGCTTTTTCTCATTACAACAATTTTTCGGCTCAACTACCGATAGATCCAAAATCTGGTAAAATTGTAGCTGGTGGTGTAAAAGAACAGGCAATGCAATCCATGGCAAACATTAAAGCAATTGTAGAAAGTATCGGTCATGTTATGGACGATGTTATGAAAATCACAATTCATCTTAAAAACATTTCAGATATTGAAGTTGTAAACGAAATTTATACTCCATTCTTTAAAAGCGATCTTCCTACACGTACAGTGCTTGAAGTTGCTGCTTTGCAGATGGGTGCTTTGGTGCAAATCGAAGCTCTTATTTCAAACGGAGAAGGTACAGCTCCACAAGAACCTTGTGCTTTAATAAAAGTTTCAAGAAATACAGAAAATGCTCCAAAATGTTTATCATCACAAACAGCTGCTTTTTCTCATTATAATAATCTTTCGGCTCAATTACCTGTCGATGCAAAAACTGGTAAAATTGTAGCTGGTGGCGTTAAAGAACAAACTGAGCAATGCTTAAACAACGTTAAGGCAATTTTGGAAAGTATCGATCACGTTATGGAAGATGTGGTTAAAACAACTATTTCTCTTACAAACATTGCTGATATTGAAGCCGTAAGCGAAGTTTGTGCAAAATTCTTCCCAACTTATGTTCCTGCTCGTACGGTAATTAACGCTTCGGCTTTGCCAATGGGTGCTTTGGTACAAATTGATACAGTTATTTCTCACGGCGATGGCACACCACCACAACTTGTAGAAGATACACGTTTCCTTGTAATTGAAGCTAATAATACCGAAAATGCTCCAAAAACTTCATATTCGCACACAGTTGCTTTTTCTCATTACAATCATATTTCTGGTCAATTGCCAATCGATCCAAAAACTGGTAAAATTGTAGCTGGTGGTGTAAAAGAGCAAGCAGAGCAGTGCTTAAAAAATATCAAAGCTATTGTTGAAAGTGTTGATCACGCAATGGACGATGCAGTAAAAATAAATATCGCACTTAAAAATATCGCAGATATTGATGCTGTAAACGAAATTTACACAACATTCTTTAAAAATGAGCTTCCTGCACGAACAGTAATTGGCGTTTCGGCTATTCCTATGAATGCTTTGGTGCAAATTGATGCAGTTTTGTCTAATTGCGAAGGTACGCCTCCAAAAGCATAGTAAAAATAAACTAGTTGCTTGGTAATATCTAAGCTAATCATAAAAAATGGAGCAGAAAATTATTTTTCGGCTCCATTTTTATTTTAAACTTATTTTTATTTGCTCAAGTCATTAAAACTGTCGTTCGCTCGGATTTAGCTAGGCTGCGTTGCGCTGATTAACTTCACTTCGGCAATGGCTCAGTGTACCACGTTGAGCTCACCTCTAACGAGGTTCGGTGCGCCGCGTCGAAGCAGTCGAAGTGAGCTCACGCCAGTTGGCGGTTCGGTTGTAATATGAGTGCGCCTAAGGCTAGCTATCGGTTTTGGTTGCTAAAAAGTTGAATTCAATTACTAGTATCATAAAAATATTGATCCAAGGTTCTCCGCTAAGTTCTATTGAGTTGTTGAAAGGCGTTTTTATCCTTACTTGTGCCTTCAGTGGGAATTGCGTTATTATACAATTTCTGCATTCTCATATCGACATCAGAAATTACATCAGCACACTCTTTTAATTCCTGTGTGATAGCTTCAATTCTATTTGCGGGTAGTTTGTATGATAATTCGTGTTCCAGTGAAGCCCAAAAATCCATTGCAATAGTCCTAATCTGAATCTCAACATTGACGATTTCGGTACTCGTTGACAGAAAAACAGGAATAGTAACAATCAGATGTAAGCTTCGATAACCATTTGGCTTCGGGTTTTTAATATAATCAGATTTTCGTATTAAACCTACATCATCCTGGGATGTAAGCAGGTCTGCAATAACATAGATATCATCAATGTGAGAACAAATTACCCTAACTCCGGCAATGTCGGTGAGGTTTTTCCTGGCAGACTCAACGCTAAGTTCGCAACCACGTTTGTTTAGCTTATCCATGATGCTTTTGGGTGTTTTAATTCTGTATTTTATAGAATGGAGTGGGTTGCGATCTTTCACATATTTAAATTCATCATTCAGATTTTCTAACTTTGTTGTAATTTCCCTTGCAGCAGAAGAATATAGGTTTTGCGTCACAATTAGAGAACTTATGATTTTTGCTTTATCCTCAGGCAGATTATAGCCTTTTAGCCCATCAATTAGATAAGCAACTTTTAAATCTTCAATATTTTTATCCATTTTTTTTATTTTATTCTGTTTCTCAAGTGCAAATTTCAGCCAAACAGTGGATTTGTAATCTGAGTATTCTTTATTTCCTCAACTCATTATAAACTGTCGCTCGCTAGGATTGCAAATCCGAGCGGGCTCGGGCTGGGTGGAGTATTATTTATTATTTCTCAAAAACGCTGCTAAATTTTTAATGACCTCAGCAAATGATTTATCCATCCTCATTAACGAATCAACTAAAAACACATTCATTTTAGTCCAATCATCTTTATCATATACATTAATACCTTCTTTCTGGTCTCTGATTCGACAGGTGATTTTATCGTCCATTCTTTCCCAACCTAATTTCTTTCCAAATTCTGATTCAATTTCATCCTTATGTATATATAGAAAATCGAATATTTTTTTGTTTTCTTCTTTGTTACCTCGACTAATATAGATCTCATTTCTGACATTATTCTTTGAAACAACAATGTTGATTCCAATTCCTGAAATACCAACTGAGACTCCCAACCAATTGTCTTTTGTTGGTGATATATTTGACGTGAATTTGTTTTTAGTATTGTTATATTTGATGAACTGTTCCCAAAACTCAAGTCTTAGATAATGTCGAGTTTTTAATGTTTCTTGTGAACTAATATCGTCTTGTGTTTTATCGGCCATAACAATGGTATAGTCTTCAGCATCTTTTATTGGCAGTATCTGTTCTACATTTAATAAAAGTTCTTCACCAAATTGATAAGGAGTAACTTTGAAGCATTGAATTCTCATTTTATAACTCATTAGCCAAAGAACGGTTGATGTAACTTCTTTTCGATATTGTCCAGCAACCATCATGATACGCTGTTTGGTTCCCTGATTTAACTGAAGTTCTTCAAAATCAGTATTCTCAAAGAATTCAGCTAGTCTTTCTTCAGCGGATGCTGAACTACCCAAATAGTTTTGGTAAATATTTTTAATGTTATCTTTTGATAGAGTTGAGCAATAACTTGCATATTTTAAAACTTGCCACGTTACATCTTTCCCACTATCATCAAGTTTGTTTTCAATTACAACAATATTGCCTTGTTTGTCTAAAGCAAGCAAGTCTAACCTTTCTTTGGTATCAGTAAATCCTGCAAACTCTTTTTGAATTATTAGAAGTTCTTCACCTAAACTTTCTGGATTATTTGCAATCCATTCTTGAAGGTTCTTACGTTCTGTAAAACCAAGATCTGAAAAGGACTTTTCTGCAAGTTTGGAAATTCTGTTTTTTTGTTTGTCAATTAGATACATAACTTATCTTTTTAGTAGATCCCAATTGTTTTTATAATGTTGTTTATTCGCTCTTAGCATAGACAGATTCATTCCTTTACGTTTGTCTCCAGGACTATGATACATCAGATTTTTACTATTTATATCATCGTGAGGAACAATATAAATCTCTGGAACTTCTTCTGGCTCATTTATCTTATTTCTGAATGATAAAAATACAATAAAGTGGTTTGGTTTTGATGAATCCTGATCGACATTGTCCAGAGGAAACATGGTTGTTCCAATTAATCCCTTAACATCAATCGTAATTTGTCTATGATTGTCGAGGTGCACAATAATATCAATACTTTTTTTATTCCCGAGGGTAATATAAGCATCAAAACCAAGGCGATACAATGTTGCCAAAACATAATACTCTGAAGCTAAATTTGTGTTGTATTTTGTCATAATATAATTGTATTCTTTATTTCCTCAACTCATTATAAACCCTCTTCAACATATAATCCCTTACCAGATTTCCAAATTCTTTATCGTCCATAATCTTTGTAAAGATATCTTGATTTTGATCCATCCTTGCAATCCATTTATCTAAATAAACGTCATCAAATCCAAATTTGAAATTATCAATAGAATTTGATCTTGCTTGCACTGATAATTTTTCATCTTGAACCATATCTCCAATTACCTGCTCAAAAACTAATTTGTCTGCATTGGCAAAATTTGTCCCAAGTCGTTTATTCAACACTTCAATAATCTCAGATAAAGCGGCTTCCTCTTCTTTGTTCATTCTAATTCCACCTTCAGTCATACCTTCGAGACCATACTCGCCTTGAGATTCCATCGCAATATCTTGTTCCGATATTTTCTGTAAGCGATAATACTCCAAAGCTACTTCATCACCTAGTTTAAACCTGTCATCTTGGTTTGTTCTTGGTAGCTTTTTTAGTAAGAATCTTGCATAAGTGTAAAGTTTCTCAAGCTCCACATCTGTAAATGGCATTATCTGTGTCAGAAAAGAATATAAGCGAGTAAAAACCTGAACTGCATGTTTGAAGTTTTCTTGAGTTATTTCTGTTCCAATAACATCGTCTTTTGAATTCTCTATTGGCAAGCGTTTGTATCTTTCAACTGCCGGATCAATATAAGCGTTTAGTTTTGCTTGCTCACTTACTGTTAAAGCTTTTTTCGAGCGGAAGAAAACATTGCAAAAATTGTCAATTTCTGTTGTCCATATAATTTGAGCTTTTTCTATTTCAGCTTTCAAATCGTATAAATGGTTGGGATCGGTTGTTTCTTCAACTGTTGTAAGTTCGTAATAAGGTTGGAATGAGTTTAAAATCTCCTCTGTTTCATTGGCAAAGTCGAGAATAAACGTATCATCTTTACCAGCGTACATGCGATTAAGTCGAGATAAAGTTTGAACAGCTTTTACTCCCGAAAGTTTCTTGTCAACATACATTGTATGCAAAAGTGGTTGGTCAAAACCTGTTTGATATTTATCTGCAACAAGCAACAATTGATACTCATTGGTGGAGAATTTCTTTGGTAATTCCTTTTCTTTTATTCCATTAAATTCTACTTCGGTAATGCCTTCGGGATGATTATCGTAAATTACTTTTCCCGAAAATGCAACTAGAGTTTTAATGTTTGTGTATCCATTTACGGCAATATAATTATCGAACTCCTCTTTATATCTAACTGCATGTAGTCTTGAACTGGTAACAACCATCGCTTTTGCTTTTCCACCAATCTTTTTTGAAACAATCTGACGGAAATGCTCTACCATTACTTCGGTTTTCTGCGCCAAATTATGTGGGTGAAGTGATAAAAATCGTGCAATTGCCCTAGATGCTTGTTTTTTATTTACATTAGGATCATCTTCTATTTGTTTTGATAATTTGAAATAGGTTTTGTATGTGGTATAATGTTTCAGAACATCCAAAATAAAACCTTCTTCAATTGCTTGTTTCATTGAGTAAAGATGAAATGGTCTTGGCTTGTCATCGGCTCCCATTGTTCCAAACACTTCAACAGTTTTTGATTTTGGCGTAGCTGTAAAACCAAAGAAACTTAAGTTGACTTGTTTTCCTCTAACAGCCATAGATTTTCTAATTTCATCTTCGGCATCTTCTTCTAATCCTGTATAAACCTCTTCGAGTTCTGCTTCTTCTAATGATTGTGCGGATAAAACCTCTTTCATTTTCTTTGATGCTTCGCCACCCTGACTGGAATGTGCTTCATCAATTATTACAGCATATTTTCGATTTGGAATTTCTCCAATCTTATCTAAAATAAATGGGAATTTCTGAAGTGTAGTTATGATAATATTTGATCCAGCCGTTAAAGAATCTGCTAATTGCTGAGAATCTTTATCAATTTTTTGTACAACACCGTCCTTGTGTTCAAACTGGTAAATGGTATTTTGCAACTGGTTGTCCAGCACTTTTCTGTCGGTAATTACAATAACAGAATCGAAAATTCTTTCGTTATCGCTATTATGTAAGCTTGATAACCGATACGACAGCCAAGCTATGGAATTAGATTTTCCAGAACCAGCAGAATGTTGAATTAAATAATTTTGTCCGGCTCCTTTAATTTTAGCATCTTTGGTTAACTCACGTACGACTTCCATTTGGTGAAAACGTGGAAATATCATCGTTTCTTTTGTTTTCTTTGTGCCGTTAAGTTCGTATTCTTCAACGCTTAAATGTAGAAATTTTCCGATGATATCCATAAAACTATCCTTTGCCCAAACATATTCCCATAAATATGCTGTTCTGTATCCATTTGGGTTTGGTGGATTACCGGCTCCGTTTTGGTAGCCTAAGTTAAATGGTAAATATCTTGTGGTTTTACCAGATAATTTGGTTGTCATAAAACATTCATCGGTATCAACCGCAAAATGTACTAATGAGCGTTTCTTAAATTGGAAAATAGGTTCGCTGGGTTCTCTATCGTAAACATATTGTTTTTTTGCATTCGAAACATTTTGTCCGGTAAACTGATTTTTAAGTTCGATAGTTGCAATTGGCAGACCGTTCAAAGCCAGCACCATATCCAATGAGTTCTCGCCTTTACGTTCGTAATACAATTGTCTGATAACAGATAATTTATTGGCATTGTACAAACGATCAGCATCTGGATTTAACGAACTTTCAGGTTTAAAAAACGCCATTTTAAATTTAACGCCATAATCAGTAAAACCATTTCGGATAACGTCTAAAGTTCCACGCAATTCCAATTCGCGAACTAATCGCTGAATTACTTTAGTTCCTACATCAGCTTTATGAATATTAGTTATTTTATCCCATTCTTTGGGTTGCGATTCCGATAGAAATTCGATAATGTATTTTGGAAATAATCCCAAATGAGCATCGTAATCATCAGAATATCCATTTATATAACCACCATTTTCCAATAATGATTTTTCAATTGCTGCTTCAAATGTTGCTTCTGTATGTATTCCTTGTGCCATGATTATTTAATTAACTTTTATCTTTAGTTTTTTATTTGCTTTTTTTACTACTTTTTGTTTACAAAGGCTAAGGTTGAGGCTAAGGCTAAGGAAGATTAGCTCCGCCGCGGCGGATTTGAGTTTAGCTTTTTACTACTTACTACTTACCATTTTTACTACTTTTTGTTTACAAAGGCTCAGGACTACTTACCATTTACCATTTACCATTTACTACATTTACTACTTTTACTACTTACTTGGTCACTTACTTGGTTACTTACTTGGTCACTTACTTGGTTACTTACTTGGTCACTTACTTGGTCACTTACTTGGTCACTACTTAGTTCCTTAAATTCTTTATGAATAGGAATTTCGGCAATAAAAATTTCCGATAAAAATAAGCAATTTATATTTGTGTTAATATTCATTATTTCTTAATAATATTTATCTAAATTCGTCTAAGCTCGTCTAAATTTAATAATTCTATATGCCGTTCTCCAATAATGATTTTTCAATTGCCGCATCAAATGTTGCTTCTGTATGTATTCCTTGTGCCATTTTATTATTTTCTTATAATTATGATATCAATAAGTTCAGTAAATTTATTCCTGATTGTGTTATAGCATATTTTTGATTTCTATCTTTAATGTTAGTAGGTATAGTATATTTTACCCATTCATATTCAATTAAAGGATCAATATAATTTTGTTTATGTTTTGTTTGATTGCTCAAACCAAGATTTGTAAGTATATCTTTACTTGCTTTTGGCTCATCTGATAAATAAGATAGTGTTGTCTTTGCTTGGCTTCCAAGTTCTTTAATTATCACTGATTTTACTTGGTTACTTACTTGGTTACTTACTTGGTTACTTACTTGGTCACAAAGATGTTTTACGTCATCCAACGTTCTGATAATCAATGCTTTTACTTGGTTACTACTTAGTTCCTTAAATTCTTTATGAATAGGAATTTCGGAAATAAAAAAACTACGTTCTGGGTCGTTAGTGTCAAAAATTGGTT
>JBBQCZ010000112.1:0-13364 GCA_038319215.1 Bacteroidales bacterium
TTGGAGCTTTTCCCGAGCCTTTGGCTCGAGGATCCTCGAACCAAAGGCTCGGGATAATTGGTAATCGGGGAACCGAGAACTGTCAAAACTGTTGAACCATTGAACCGTTGAACTGTTGAATCGAGAACCGTTAAACCTATTCCACAAGCACACAATCTTCTAACTGAACTGTTCCCCACAAATCTCTAGTAATTTTACCACGAATTTTTACATTATCTCTATTTGCTGCTAGTTTATCAGAATCTGGTTCCGTTTTCATTGTGCAACCAACCATTTTTTGACCAGTTTCTGGGTCGTCAAGGTCAATGCGCCAGGTTGAATTGCCATTTGTTGTTGAGGTAGTAGTACTATTATAATGGCCAACTACGGTAACTTCTTTACCCATCCACAAATTGTATGAATCGAATAAATCTTTGACCCAATATGCGTCTGTTTGTTTCTTAAATGGTTGTGGAGTTTGGCCTTTTTTGTATTCCCCATTTATACTTACAAGTTCACAGTCTTTTAAGACTATTCCCCAGTAAGAATTTTCAACAATTTTCCCTTTTATTATAACAATATCATCAGCTTTTATTTCTTTGTTTAGGTCTTTTTTAAATTTACAATTGAATAAAACATTGCTAGATCCTTTTGAATCGCATAATTGAATTTCATTTCTAATTTTTTCACTTTTACCATAGGTTTTAGCATAACCGGCAACTTTTACTTCGACACCAGTCCACTCGTAAAATGCTTCATTTAGTTTTTCTACAGCAACTGGCTTATCTGCTTCAACCATTTCTGGTAATAATCTGTCTTTTTTTTCTATAAAACTAGTTTCATTGTTTTCTGTCGAATCTGAGTCGTTTAAGCCTTCAGAATTTTTGCTGGAACTGCCGCCAGAACATGAAATAATTACAAAAGATAAACAAATTGTAAAGATTAGTAAGCTTGCTTTTTTCATTTGAATTGCATTTTATTTTAAAACAAAATTAGTATTTTTTTTCAAATCCAATTTCTAGACTTCCGTCTTCGGTCTTCTCCGCCGCGGCGGATCCGTCTTCTACGGTTCCTGAGCAGCCAAAGCCATGGCATGTGTGTGTCGAAGGACCGTCTTCTTCACTTTTTCCAAATTATTCCTAAACAATTACATAAAATTATTATTTTTGCAGTCAATTAAAGAAATAAGACTAAAGAATATGTTTGAGAATTTATCAGAAAGACTAGAGAAATCATTAAAACTCTTAAAAGGTCAGGGTAAGATTACCGAAATAAATATTGCAGAAACTTTGAAAGATGTTCGCCGAGCATTACTTGATGCCGACGTGAATTTTAAAACTGCAAAAATATTTACTGAAAATGTAAAAGATCAGGCAATTGGACAGCAGGTAATTACTTCGCTTAAGCCAAATCAACTAATGGTAAAAATAGTTCATGATGAACTTGCCAAGTTGATGGGAGGAAAAGCTGTAGATATTAATACAAAAGGTAGTCCGGCGATTATTCTTATGTCGGGTTTGCAAGGTTCTGGTAAAACTACTTTTAGTGGAAAACTTGCCAATATGCTAAAAACTAAGAAAGGAAAAAATCCTTTGTTAGTGGCTTGTGACGTTTATCGTCCTGCGGCTGTTGAGCAACTTAAAGTTCTCGGCGAACAAATAGGAGTTAAAGTTTATTTTGAAGAAGATAGCAAAAGCCCTGTTAAAATTGCTCAGAATGCAATAAAACATGCAAAATTGTATGGACATGATCTCGTAATTATCGATACTGCTGGTCGTTTGGCTGTTGATAAGGAGATGATGGACGAAATCGAAAATATTAAGAAAGCCGTTAATCCTCAGGAAATTTTGTTCGTTGTAGACTCAATGACTGGTCAGGATGCCGTAAATACTGCAAAAGAATTTAACGATAGACTCGATTTTGACGGAGTAATTCTTACAAAACTAGATGGTGATACTCGTGGTGGAGCTGCTCTGTCTATTCGTTCTGTAGTTGATAAACCAATTAAATTTGTTGGAACTGGCGAAAAAATGGATGCTATTGATGTATTCCATCCAGAACGTATGGCCGACAGAATTTTAGGAATGGGTGATATCGTTTCTTTGGTAGAACGTGCTCAAGAACAATTCGACGAAGAAGAATCGCGCAAACTCCAGAAAAAAATAGCAAAAGACCAGTTCAATTTTGACGATTTTCTTTCTCAGATTCAGCAAATTAAAAAAATGGGTAACATTAAAGAATTAGCTGGAATGATTCCTGGTTTAGGTAAAGCTATTAAAGATATGGATATTGATGATGATGCTTTTAAAGGCATTGAAGCTATAATTCGATCAATGACTAAAGAAGAAAGAGCTAATCCAATTATTATTAATGGTAGCCGCAGAAAACGTATTGCTGAAGGTAGCGGAACAACTGTGCCGGAGGTTAACCGTATTTTGAAACAATTCGAAGAAACCAAAAAAATGATGAAAATTATGTCGTCCAATAAAAACCAAAAAAGGATGATGAATGGTATGAGATAGTGGCGGATTGTTCTTTATAATTTACAAATTATAGTTATGATATTAATTGATGGAAATAAGGTTGCAAAAGAAATTAAAGAAGAAATTGCACAGGCAACACAAAAAATAATCGAAAAACGTGGTCGTGCTCCACATCTTGCGGCTATACTAGTTGGTCATGATGGCGGGTCAGAATCTTATGTAAACTTTAAAATGAAGGATTGCCATGAAGTTGGTTTTGAATCTTCTTTAATTCGTTTTGAAGACGATGCAACTGAATCTGAGCTATTTGAAGCAATTGAAAAATTAAATAATAATCCTGAAATTGATGGCTTTATTGTTCAATTGCCTTTACCTCGCCATTTTGACGAGCAAAAAGTACTAGAAGCTATTAATCCTAATAAAGATGTAGATGGTTTTCATCCTGTAAATGTTGGTAAAATGATGACAGGAATACCTTCGTTTGTTTCGGCTACTCCATTGGGAATTACAATTCTATTAAAAAGATATGGTATTGAAACAAGTGGCAAACACTGTGTTGTAATTGGTCGTAGCAATATTGTAGGACGTCCAATGAGTGTGCTAATGTCGCAAAAAGAAATGAACTCTACAGTTACTGTTGTTCACAGCGGATCTAGACATTTTAAGGAAATTTGCTTAACTGCCGATATTATTATCTCTGCAATGGGAAAACCTGGATTTGTTACAGCGGATATGGTAAAAGATGGTGCTGTTGTAATTGATGTTGGAACAACTAGAATTCCTTCAACTGAAACTAAAAGTGGTTTTAAACTTGCCGGTGATGTGGATTTTGAAAATGTAGCTCCTAAATGCTCATTTATTACTCCTGTACCTGGCGGAGTTGGACCAATGACAAGATTGGCTCTACTATTAAATACTTTGGACGCCGCTAAATAAATATTTTAATCTTATATGCACTTGCGCACCGGCGTAGGTGGATAGCCCGCAGTTGTGAGCTGTTGTGAGGCTTGTGCAGCAGGAGCGACCTCAGGAAGCTACCTGTCTGGACATTTTGCCGAACACAGTGAGAAACGAGGACTAGTAGCCGAAGACGGAATTTGCGCCAAAAAAACAAGTAATTCTTTAAACATTTTTAATTTATTATTGCTATCTTTGGGCTTGTTAGTTTTTAATATATGCATAGAATAATAACAGAAATCCTTAATAAAGCCGAGTTTTCTAAAAGAGATCTTGTTGATTTGTTAAATGCAAATGAAGAAGAAACTGAACTTATTTTTAAGAAAGCCGCAACTGTAAAGTCTAAATTTGTTGGAAATTCTACCTACTTCCGCGGACTAATCGAGTTATCAAATGTTTGTACTAAAAATTGCTTTTATTGCGGCATTCGTAGGTCAAATAAAAAAGTGGAAAGGTACACAGTTTCTGATGATGAACTTTTGCAGGCTGCAAAGTATGCTTTGGATAGGAATTGGGGCTCAATTGTTATTCAGTCGGGAGAACGACAGGATAAAGAGTTTACCAATAGAATAGAATTCTTGCTTAAGGAAATTTCTAAACTTAGTGATACTAAAACTGGAATAACTCTTTCGCTAGGTGAGCAAACTCCCGAAATTTATAAAAAATGGTTCGACGCTGGTGCTACCAGATACTTGGTTAGAATCGAAACTTCTAATAGAGATTTGTTTTACAAAATTCATCCTAATGATGGGGTGCACGATTTTGATAAACGAATTCGAGCACTTTATGACTTGCAAAAAGCTGGTTATATGACAGGTACTGGTGTGATGATTGGTCTGCCGTTTCAAACTATTGAAGATCTTGCCGACGACTTGATTTTTATGAAAGAATTGGATATTGATATGTGCGGTATGGGACCATATATTGAACATGAAGATACTCCTCTTTTTGATTATAAAGATTTGCTGATGCCGCTCGAAGATAGATATAAACTTACTCTTAAAATGATTGCAATTTTAAGAATTTATATGAAAGATGTAAATATTGCTTCGGCAACGGCATTGCAGGCTATTAACCCAGATGGACGCGAAGAAGGAATTCGTGTCGGCGCAAATGTTATTATGCCAAATATTACTCCTGTAAAATATCATGCAAACTACAATCTTTATAAAGGAAAACCTGAGATTGTTCCCGAAACTGATGAGTATATCAATAATCTTGAAAGACAAATTGAATTGGCTGGCGATGTCGTTGGATACGGCGATAGAGGAGATCCTAAACATTTTGAAACAAGAAATAAAAATAATAAGTAGAATAATTTGAAAATAATTTTATATTAGTATATTTGTACTGAAAAACTTGATTAAAAAATGAATATATTTAAAAAAGTCTTCAGATTTTATTACGAAGGATTTCGAGATATGCCGAAATGGGGTAGACAAATGTGGTTAATAATTCTTATTAAAGGATTTGTCGTTTTTATACTCGTAAAATTTATTTTCTTTCCTAATCATTTGAAAAAGAATTTCGACACCGATCAACAGAGAAGTGAACATGTAATAAATGAATTAATTAAATCATCAAATAATGACACAACTACTACTAAACGTTGATCTTTCACTTGTTGATTGGTCGAGGGCTCAATTTGCTCTAACTGCAATGTTTCATTGGTTATTTGTACCAATAACATTGGGGATTCTATTTATTATCGCAATGATGGAATCTATTTATGTTAAAACAGGGGATCCGGAGTGGAAGAGAATTACAAAATTTTGGATGAAACTGTTTGGAATTAATTTCGCAATTGGCGTAGCTACTGGACTTATTCTTGAATTTGAATTCGGCACAAACTGGTCAAATTACTCATGGTTTGTTGGTGATATATTTGGAGCTCCTCTAGCAATTGAAGGTATTATGGCTTTCTTTATGGAAAGTACTTTTATAGCCGTAATGTTTTTTGGTTGGAATAAAGTAAGTAAAAAATTCCATCTTGCATCAACTTGGTTAACCGCAATTGGCGCAAACTTATCTGCTCTTTGGATTCTTGTTGCAAATGCATGGATGCAGAACCCTGTGGGTATGAAGTTTAATCCTGAAACAGCAAGGAATGAAATGGTTAATTTCTGGGATGTATTTCTTTCACCTGTTGCAATAAATAAGTTTATTCACACCATTACTAACGGATATGTATTAGCATCTTTGTTTGTAATTGGGGTAAGTTGCTATTATTTATTAAGAAAAAGAGAATCACTACTTGCAAAACGTAGCATTATAATTTCATCAGTTTTTGGATTAATCTCAGTTTTTGCACTTATTTTTACTGGGCATGGCTCGGCTGTCGAAGTGGCAAAACATCAACCTATGAAACTTGCTGCTATGGAAGGTTTGTATGATGGTGGCGAAAATGTTGAATTGATAGGTATTGGTCTTTTGAATCCAAAGAAAACTGTGGATAATGATGAAAAACCCTTCTTATTTAAAATTGCATTTCCAAGTGTTCTGAGCTTTATGATTGACATGGATTCTAAAACTTATGTTCCTGGAATTAACGACATTGTTAATGGTGATGCAGAACGAGGAATTTTGTCCACTCAAGAGAGAATGGATAAAGGTAACAAAGCAATGGATGCATTAATTGCATATAAGCAGTTTAAAAAAGATGGAAATACTGCCGAAGCCGAAACTCAATTGGCAATTTTAATGGAGAATTTTGATCATTTTGGCTATTCCTATATTTCCAAACCAACGGATGTTGTTCCAAATGTTCCGATTGTGTTTTATAGCTTTCATATTATGGTAATACTGGGAACTCTATTTGTTTTAATGTTTATGATTTTCGGTTGGTTAACTATCAAAAATAAAATTGAAACATTTAAGTTTTCAAAACTATTGTACATTTTAGGTATTCTAGGAATTCCAATGGCATTTATTGCTACAGAAGCAGGTTGGGTTGTTGCAGAAGTTGGACGACAGCCGTGGGTAGTTCAGGATTTAATGACAACTTCAGCCGGAGTCACAAATATCTCAACTGGTTCTGTTCAGTTAACTTTCTGGATATTTGCCTTTATTTTTACAGGTCTGCTTATTGCAGAGTTGAGCATTATGATAAAATATATTAAAACAGGACCTAATAAACCAGGACAAGAAGGAGGAAACTAATTATGATAACAGCAGAAATTTCATATCTATTTTTTCAGCAATATTGGTGGTTTTTAGTATCACTACTCGGTGCGTTGCTGGTGTTTTTATTATTTGTTCAAGGTGGTCAAACACTAATTTATACTATTGGGAAAACCGATGTCGAGCGCAATATGATTGTAAATACTCTCGGCAGAAAATGGGAGTTTACATTTACAACTCTTGTAACCTTTGGAGGTGCTTTTTTTGCATCTTTCCCTTTGTTTTATTCTAGTAGCTTTGGCGGAGCTTATTGGGCATGGACTGTATTGCTATTAGTGTTTACTTTACAGGCAGTATCATACGAATTTAGATCTAAAGCTGGCAATGTTTTCGGTAAAAGGTTTTACGAAACATTATTGTTTATAAATGGACTTGTTGCTACAGTTCTTATTGGTACAGTAGTCGGAACATTTTTTAATGGAGCCGAATTTTCTCTAAATGTTTTAAATAATGTTTCTTGGCACAATCAGGCTCGTGGTCTTGAGGCTGTCCTTAATTGGCATAATGTTGCACTTGGACTAGCAATTTTCTTTCTTGCTAGAATGCTCGGATTGTTATACTTTATGATGACAATTAGTCATGACGAAATATATAAAAGAGCAAAAAAACACTTATTAATTAATACTGTTCCGTTTTTGATTTTCTTTCTAGCCTTTGCAATATTTTTGCTTTTGAAAGATGGATTTGCTGTTGATGCAAATGGAATTGTGTTTATTGAAAAATATAAATATTTGCATAACTTCTTGGCAATGCCTTTGGTTTTAGTCATGTTTCTTGTGGGAGTTATTGCTGTTTTGTTCGGAGTTATTAAAACTCTACTTAGTAAAAAATCTTACGATAAAGGTTTTTGGTTTTCTGCCCCTGGAACCGTATTTACAGTTTTGGCAGTTCTCTTAATTGCTGGATTAAATAATACAGCATTTTATCCTTCAACAGTAGATTTACAATCATCATTAACTATTCAAAAAGCCTCTTCGTCACTTTTTACTCTAAAAACTATGAGTATTGTTTCGATCTTAATACCGTTTGTTTTAGCCTATATTGTAATCACTTGGAGAGCAATAAATAAAAAGAAGATTACAAACGAAGAAATAATTGATAAAAATGAAATAACTTATTAATTTTGTCACTATGGAATATATTAAAGAAATATTAAGTATAGTAGCGTGGCCTGTTCTGATTTATTTGTCATATCGATTATCTTTGGTGGCTTTAAAATTTTTCAGAAAGAATTTAGAGAAAACTAACTAAAACTAAATAACTATGATCACTTCGTACCAATTTGTTAAATTTAAAGAAGATTCATTTGTGGAATTTCATCGTCAATTGGCTGAGCAAAATACAGTTTCTTGCTTTGACTTTGAAGATAGTATTATTGACTTTAAGCAAAATGATACTAACAAATACAAATCAGATTATCGAGATAAGGTAGTGCACCTTGTAAATAAACACAAGGTAAAAATTCTCAAGTCATGGCTTGGTTTTAGAATAAATGAATATGGAAACAACAGATATTATGACGATATTCAAGCTTTAAACTCTCTTGGAGATATTAAATTTAAATGTGTTTTTCTTTCAAATTGCAATTCAGTGCAAATGCTCCAGAAGTTTTTGGAAGAAAATGCAAACTTAAGATTTGACGAAGTTATTCCGATTGTAGAGAATAATGATTCTTATACAAATTTGGATGAAATTATTAAGTTTAAACATCCAAAATTCAAGAATATAGCTTTCGGACATTGCGATTATAACTTAAATTGCAATATTTTTCCTTTCATTCATCAAGACAATCCACGATATTGGTTTTGGGTTCAAAAATTTGAAAAACTTTGTAAGGAAGAGAAAATAGGATACATCAATTCTCCTTATTTAAATGTTAATCATACCATCCACTTCAAGCTTATGCTTAAAAATACTAGCAGGTTTTTTGAAAATTGGGGTCAGATTACTCTAAATACACAGCAGAGCTCAACTTGTTTTAATTTTAAAGACACTGATTTAATAAATGTTAGAGAGCTCGATTTTCTTGACAATATGAATATCACTGATTATGCTGCAAAGGTTGTTGATTTATTTGAAAAGTACAATCCTGAAGGAAAAGGATATACTATTATGCCTGATAGCAAGGTGTTTATTAGTCCTCAAGAATATGTTGCAGCTAGGAGGTTTATTTCGGAATAGAAAGATATTGGTAGAATACTCTTAGAAATATATATTTTTACATTATTCAACCAACTATTTTCGCAACTAACTGTCGCAAAAAAAAACTACTTTCCCCTAGGCAATCTGATTTTTTAATCCTATTTTTGCCTTAAATGATTTTATAAAGTGGGATTAATTAGCAACATCAAATACAAATACGGGCTGTCTCGGTTACGCAAGGATTTTCGTAAGCCCGAGAATAATGCTGTTGTTTGTAATATAGAAAATGCTCAAAGCCTCGGAATTATTTATAATGCAACAAAAGAAGAGGATTTTATTCGAGTAAAAGAATTTTTGCACAGACTGAAAAAAACTGTTCCAGAAGTCGTCGCACTTGGATTTGTTGATATGAAAGAATTAGCTAATTTTCATATTCAACCTTTGGATTTTAGTTTTTTTTGTCACAAAGATCTTAATTGGTATCATAAGCCTGCAGAAGATAGTGTAGAAGATTTTGTTCGCAAAAAATTCGATATATTAATAGATTTGAATTTGACCGAAAATCTATCTGTTAGATTTGTTCTGGCTGAATCTGCTGCTTTATTTAAAACTGGTAGGTTTTGCAAAATAGAACCTAATTATTACGATTTAATGATTAGTCTGAATGAACAGAGTTCTGGAGAAGAAGTAAACCAGTTGGAAATGCTGATTAAACAAACAGAATTATATTTAAAAATGATAAAACCATCATAATATGAAAACTAATTTTATCGGTACAGGAGTAGCTGTTATTACGCCATTTTGCGATGATAAATCTGTTGATTTTATTGCCTTAGGTAAAATAATTAACCATCTTATTAATGGTGGTGTAAATTATCTTGTTATAATGGGAACTACTGGAGAGTCTGCAACTTTATCTCAGTCGGAGAAAGATGAAATTCTTGAGTTTGCAAAGAAAGAAACAGCTGGACGTGTTCCAATTATGTATGGCATTGGCGGAAATGATACTGCCGAAGTAGTCGAAAAGATTAAAACAGCAAATTTAAAAGGTGTTGACGGCATTTTATGCGTTGCTCCATATTATAATAAACCAAACCAAGAAGGATTGTATCAGCATTTTGCTGCAATTGCAATTGCATGTCCAATTCAAATCGTTTTGTACAATATTCCTGGCAGAACAGGAATAAATATGCAGCCTGAGTTAGTTATTAGACTTGCCAACGATTTTGAAAATATTACAGCAATAAAAGAAGCTTGCGGTTCTGTTGATCAAATTATGCAGGTAGTAAAACAAAAACCGGTTGACTTTACTGTAATTTCTGGTGATGACGGACTTACTTTGCCACTTATCTCAGTAGGAGTAGAGGGCGTAATTTCTGTTGCAGCAAATGCATTCCCAAAAGAAGTTTCCGAAATGGTAAATCTTGGATTGAATGGCAAATTTGCTGAAGCTTCAAAAATACATTACAAATTGCTCGATTCTGTTGCGAATATGTTTGCAGAAGGTAGTCCGGGCGGTGTAAAATCCTATCTATCGCAAATGGGCATTATCAAAAATGAACTTCGTTTGCCAATGGTTCCTGCTAGCGATAAACTGAGTGAGAAAATTAGTGGGGATTTGAAGAGATACGTTAACTAATTTATTTTTGTCCGTAGTAGTAGGTATTTATTTAGTTGTTCTGCTGGTCAAAAGATGAATAATTTTCATACAACCTTTTGTCTAAAAATACTGTCTGACTCATATTAGATAAATTAAACATTTTTTTTATGTTTAAGTTTGTTTTTTATTATCTTTGGTATTATTCTTAATTTCATTGTTATGAGTAGATTCATAAAAATTTTCAGTCTTATTATCGCCTTATTTTCTGTTTCTGTAGCTTATGGTCAGAATTATCAAACTTTTAATTCAGGCAGAATTTCATACTTCGAAAATGGGAATTCCAATGTTAAAGTAATAAGAATAGATTCGGTACATTTCGAAACTGACTCGGTGCTATTTCCAATGGGTAATATTCGGCAAATATCTAATGAATGCTATACGCCTCTTGGAGCATCAAGCTTTGGGGCTAAAATTGTGCTTAAGGCAAATGGGGAAAATCTATTTTTCAATAAAAATAATGACACTATTCTGATAAAATCTTCGGCTTTTTTAAACGAAACATGGATTGCATATCAAATTCCCGGAAATCAAATTGTTACCGCTCAGGTTACGGAGGTAGATACTATGTCTTTCCTTGGCATAAATGATTCTATAAAAGTAATTTCCTTTCAGGTTTACGACCAATTTATGACACCAGTAAATCATGTTTTAAACGCTTTTCAGGTGATTTTAAGTAAGAATTATGGGATGATTAAAACTTTAAATTTTTATAATTTTCCGGATTTTATCAGTGTATATGGTTATAGTGAGGAAAATTTAGAAGAATTAAATATTTGCGGACTCAATAATCCCGATACTGGATTGCAAAATATTAAATGGTCCGATATTTATGATTTTCAACCCGGAGATCAATTGCATATTCGAAAATATCAGGAAGTGCCAGACTTTATTGCAAATACAACATACACTTACGAAAATCTTTATATCTATCGTTATCTGGAAAGAATGGATTACACCGACTCAATTGTTTACCAGGTTGAGCTAACACGAACTTATAATTATGTAAGTGATGTTGGTAGCGGGTTTGAGTATTTTCACGACACTATTTCACAAAAGATTGTTGCAAATCCTGAATTTGATTTTTTTCCAGATGAAGTACAGCATATTGATGCTTATACGATTTCATACTTAACTATGTTAAACGGAATTTTTAAAGTAAAATCAGACCCTAGAGCTTATTTGTTTTACTCCTTAATGGACGAAATGTCAGAATGTTATGGAATGCCATTAGTTGACGGTTGCTATAATTCTTACGATTATTATAAAAATCTTGGTGGTCCATACTATAACTGCAGTTATATGCCTTATTCGCAAGATTCAAGAGCTTTGGTTTATTATAGCTCGAATGGCCAAACTTGGGGAACACCTATGGTCTTATCAGGAATAAATACAAAAAACAATAAATCTCAAGTTTCAATTTATCCAAATCCGGCAAATAATAGAATTACTGTCAATATTGAAGCAATTGCACGTAATTGCAATATCGAAATTTATAATGTAATAGGAGTAAAGATAGAAGATGAAAAACTATCTAATGGACAAAATTTAGTTGATATAAGTACAATTCCATCAGGAGTGTATTTTTATCAAATTAAGTCAGGAAATGAAGTTTTAAATAGTGGGAAATTTGTTAAAGAGTAATTTGAATTTTTTTTAATCACGAAGATGAGCAAAAAAATATTTGTAAATATTTTATTTGTAAATTTTATTAAAAAAGAATTCATTCTTATTTTTTTATTTATTTTTATTTCAAATCTTTCTCTTTTTTGTCAGAGCGTCTCATTTGATTGTAATGCCGATTCTTGGATAAGGAGAAATTCAACTTGTTCAAGTTGGGTGAATACCAATTATGGTAGCGACATTATGATGCAATGTAATTCATGGACTTATAGTTATTTAAGTTGTGGTTCTGGTGATAATAGATCATTATTAAAATTAAATATCGAAGAAGATATTTTATCAAATATGCTTTATGATAATCGAACAGTTTTAAAGTTGTATTTTCCTGATATTAATAACCAGGAAACACAGAACTATCATGGTAGTGCTACTGATAATATTTTTATTATTTATCTTGTTACTTAAGATTGGACAGGAAATTTAGTAACTTGGAATAATCAGCCAGATGTATTATTAACTGATTTTATTGTAGTACCATCAACGGATGTAGTGCCTTCTCTTTCAGATTATGTAGTTGGCGTAAGCGGGCTTGTTGGACAATGGATGTGTAATTTAATCCCAAATTATGGATTTAAATTACAATTAGTTACCGAATCTTATTACAGACGAGTAAGCTTTTCTACACGTGAATATGCTGATGCTGCTAATCATCCTGTATTGGAATGTCAGTTTGCTTCAATTTCAGCCATTGGACCAGCCAATGCATGTGGTAATTATACTTTGAACGGGATATTGTCAAATGCGGAGTTTCCTGACGTTTACCATTTTGAGTGGACTCATTTAAACAGTTCAACGGTTTTTCATGGACAGAATTATGTTAATCCACCAACAGTATCAGGAATAAATACTTATGTTTTGACTGTTAGCAACGATTATTGTCAGTCTGCTGTAGATACTGTTTCGGTTATTGTGGGGGGCATAGACTACAATATTGTTAATTCATACAGCTTTTGTAATAGTAGTTCTGAAATCATAGATTTGGGGATTAATAATGTTGACTATTTGTGGAGTGATGGATCTTCTGCCCAGACTATAACAGTTACAGAATCTGGATTTTTTATAGTTACAATATCAGATTCATTTGGATGTGAGTCAATTGAAAGTATTAGTGTTGCATTTAGTAATATGAATATAAACATAGCAAGCGAAAATGTGAGTTGTTATAGTGCAAACGATGGAGAATTATATGCTGGTAACTATATTGTTACAATTGTTGACAATAATGATGGGTCTATTGAGTTTGTTGTTACAGGTGGTAACTCTCCTTATCGATTTGTTTTGAA
>JBBQCZ010000113.1:0-13044 GCA_038319215.1 Bacteroidales bacterium
AATATCTGGACAATTCAAATCAACCGATGGGGCTTTCGGATTTGCTGTTCTTAGATCAATTACTGATACTGTTATAAAAAATAATCTTGGTGTCCTAGATTCTCTTAAAACTATTGCTAATTTGCAGACTGATTAGTAACAATTTTCCATCATGTTCGTAACTTGGGAAAGAAGCATTTACCTGGCTCAGGTAGCAGTCACTAAATGAATTATCCAACACATCCATAGCATTGAGGCTTACTGGCACAATTACGTTTACTTCAGAAGGTGTAAACTTATACCATACGTTACGATACCCCCAAATTCTAAGTTTACTCAAATCTTCTTCTTTACTCCAAATGCGCACAGCCTCGGCAATAGCTTGTAATACTTTGTAATGTGTGTCAGGTCCGCTACCCTCGGGGTCAAGAGCTAAACTAATTACTGTTGGTTTCTCTTTTCTAAGCTCTTCGAGTATAGGTTCCACATCGCGACTACGATTGGGCTGTTCTGTGAAAATATCTCCAGTATAAAAACCTAATCTTAAATGACGCACATTATTTACCTGAACACCTGAATGCGCCCAAACGAGTTCTTCTTCAAATTCACGAATCATACCTTTGAGCTTTTGAATCTCAGGTGTGTTTTTTTGTCCATCGTAACTCTCTTCAATATTAGTTAGGATAGCATCTATGGTATTTCTTAACTCTTTCGTACTTTTCACTCCCCAAATGCTAACAATAGCTCTTACCACACGATGAGATAAACCTCGCTCTCTTTTTATGTGATCTTCGGAGGCTACGTTCATCAGAAAATGATACACATCTTTATCCCATTTATATTTATATCCAGATTCGAAAAAATCAGGATATTTAACCATTTGGATTTGCCCCTCATCAAGAAATTTCTTGGTGCTGTTTAATTTCTTGAAGATAAAATCGTTTGTTACGGCAGTAAAACCTGACGTTAATATTGAAAATAGTGATATATTATTCCGTCCTGTTAAAATACGATTTACATGAGGTTGAATCCCCAACTGAATATCATCGTGATGTGGCCCTGTATGATAAAAAACTTGATCTTCTTCGGATTTTAAACCTGATTCTATTTTTGCTTTTACAGAGTTAATAACATCCTGAACAGTATTTAATGACAAGTTAGGTATCAGGCTACAATACATATCTGATTTAAGATCTGTCAATTCTAAATTGTGTCCATATTTGTTAATACGTTTACATAATTCAATAACGGCTTTCTCTGTTTTTTCATTTGTCCACTCGCCATTTCTATAATAAGAATTTATACTATCGTTTAGCTTTATACCTGCGCTTTTGGTAATGTAAAATCTACTGTTGTGAAGCCTTTGCAATACGCTTGCAGGATACATAACACTAGGCTCGGACTCCAGTGCATTTTTAACGACAGTTGCTTTTGCTTCTCCAGCGGCAAAAATTATAGCCACTGCATCTTTATTGTGCGTAATAGTGTCTAACCCAATCGTTATTACCAGCCTATTTCTAGAAATCTCTATACCCCCTAAGTCGCCTGCAGATTGTGCTTGTGTTTCAAAATTAGTTTTAGTTAAGCGAGTTGTCGAAAAGTGATCAGACCCTCTTGTGTTAAATGCAATATGACCATCGGGACCTATTCCTCCTAAGAAAAATCCAATACCTCCCATTTTTCTAATTTTTTGCTCATAATCCATACACCAATTGTCAATCAGAAAGATTGATAGTTGCTGCTCTTTTTCTATTTGTGTTTTGGCAGCACGGTAACGAAGCGAAATATCTACAAAACTATCTGGGAATACCTCTGAAAAATGCTTTCCTTCTGCTAAAGGAATTTCGTCCGAATTAATTAGTAAGGCTCTTTTTGGATCAAGACCAAATCCTTTAATATAATACTTATTTACATAGTAATTGAAACTGTTTTCCTGTGTTGACCTGATTGGGTAAAACTCATCTATTTGTACAAAATGGAGCTTGCTTAAATCTGGTCTACTAGTTATTTTTAATCCATTTTCAGCTCGAATAGTTTTTGCTTTGTCATTGTCCCAATGTTCAAGTAAATACTGAGTCCAACGTATAAAATATTCTGGAGTTTTACCTGTTGGCAGACTAATTACTCCTTCTGGATTTTCTGTGACCCATTCTAGAAAGCGTAGAGCTGCGAACATTCCTAGTTGCGGAAAATTATCAACAGCGATATACGACATTTTGGTGTTTGTTTCCTTAACTCCAGATTTCTGGAAGTAAGTTTTCTCTACTCCAGTAAAAGCATTGATGCCCATAGTACAAATCATTTGTTTATATATCATATTTATTTGGGCAAAGGTAAGAAATAGTTAATTCTATCCTTAATACTTTTCTAAAGCCCATCAATAATTTTCATTAATTCACCCCGACCTCCGAAGGACAAGGTTATTAATAAAACCCGAAATCTCGTAATGACGTGGCGTTTTTTAAAAATTCACATAATATTTGATTTTTACGCATTGAGGATTTTGCAACAATCACATTTTTTAACGGGGATATTTTTGGAATGAGGATATTTTCACAAAAATATTATCACCGTAACATTTCCGTTTTGTGTGTGGGCGTCCCATGTTGCAAAACTTAATTGACGGATTGATTTACATAATTATTACAAATAGTAATTATATTAATAAAACCAGTCGCAATTTTTATAATTTCGGCAAAATGTTTTTTTGTTTCGTTTCACATTGCCAAAAATTTGTTATTTTTGATTGAATATTATAATTTGTCTAGGTTTTACAATGAAAAATGAAATAATTCTATACCGTCCAAACGAACTTGCCGAACATATTGAGGTAAGGCTTGAAGATGAAACTGTGTGGCTAAACAGGAATCAAATTGCTACACTTTTTGGCAGAGATGTAAAAACTATTGGTAAACATATTAACAATGTTTTTTCAGAAGGCGAACTGATTAAAGAAGTGGTTGTCGCAAAATTTGCGACAACCACTCAACATGGTGCTATAAAAGGGAAAACGCAAAATTTGAATGTTGAATACTATAATCTTGATGTTATAATTTCTGTTGGTTATCGAGTAAAATCAGCACAAGGAACACAATTTCGAATTTGGGCCAACAAAGTACTAAAAGACTACCTTTTAATAGGGTATTCGCTTAACAGCAGGATGAACCGTGTTGAAGAAAACATTGATAATCTTGCTAAAAGAGTTGAAGGAATTGATTTGCAGATAAAAACAAGCCTTCCACCTAAACAAGGAATTTATTTCGACGGTCAAGTTTTCGATGCTTGGATATTTGTTTCGCAATTAGTTAAATTAGCAAATAAATCTCTAATTCTTATCGATAATTACATTGATGAATCGGTACTCAATTTATTTCTCAAAAGAAAGAATGGTGTAACAGTTAAAATTTACACAGCAAATTTAACATCAACACTCAAAACCGACATCGAAAAGCATAACAAACAATATCCGCCGATTGAAATTAAAACTTTTAAGAATGCTCACGACAGGTTTTTGATTATTGACGAAAAACACGTGTATCATATTGGTGCTTCTCTCAAAGATTTAGGCAAAAAATTGTTTGGGTTTTCAAAAATGGAGTTTGATGCAAATGTTTTGATCGAAAATCTAGTAACATCAATTAAATAAAAGAAAAACGATACACTTGCGGAATGTGGATGTTTTCTCAATAAAAAATAAATTTTTCACAAAAATATTACCTACATAACATTTGCGTTTTTGTGTGGGCGGCCCATATTGCAAAACCCATAATCAATGATTTTTACAAAAATATTATCACCGTAACATTTCCGTTTTGTGTGTGGGCGTCCCGTATTGCAAAACCAAAATCAATGAATTTTACAAATATTATCAACGTAACATTGGCGTTTGCGCGTTCGCGTCCCATATTGCAAAACCGCAACAAATGCATTGTTTTCAAAAAATCCCACAAATAACGCCATCCCAATAAACCTCAATTTTGGTAATTTCGGCAAAATGTTGTTAGTGTTGTACTCTAAACCAAAAAAAACAGTGCAAAGATTGAGAATTAACACAAAAATTACGATATTTGTAAAAATTATGTTTCGTTTATGAAGTTGGATAAGTATGAGTTAAAATCGGGAGAACAACTTGAAGTTTTTGAGTTTGTTAGCATTGGAATAAATGGAAAGATTCCAAAGATTGTACAATATACGCCGACAAACTACAAAGACCTATACAATCTTGGCTTCGGAGATAAAAATATTGAGACGGTTGAAATTGATGATACTATTATTTCAAACAATGGGGATAGCGAAAAAGTTTTAGCAACTGTTGTTGCAACATTATTTGCATTCATTGATAAACACAAGGAAGCAATGGTATATGCAACTGGTAGCACAAAATCAAGAACTCGATTATACAGAATGGGGATAACTAAATATTTTGATGAAATTAAAGAAGATTTTGATGTTTTCGGAGAACTTGAAAGTGGATGGGAAGAATTTCAAAAGGACATTGAATACGAGGCATTTCTGGTTAAACTAAAAAATAAAGAATAATGGGACCGAAAGACATAAATACAAAAAAGAAACCTGTTGTATTGGTTGATAAGTCATTAGATTTTTTCAATGATAAAATCCTTTTTCCTAAAAAATTAGAAAAGGCAAATGAGATGTTGAAAAAAGTCGGACTTCCAAAGCTTGAGAACAAGGCACTATAACAAATACAGATATAACTCATTAAGGTTAAAGTGGTTACTTAAACCTTCTGCCATAAACTAAGCCACAAGAACCAACGCGAGCATGGTTCGACTTCGCTGCGGCGAATCACCAACCTGCACGCGGGATTTAAAAGGTCTTGGTTAAAGTTCAGGGCTAAAGCCCATCAATAATTTTTATTAATTCACCCCGACATAAAGATCATGGTTATTAATAAAAAAATCTATTTCGATTATGACGTTAACGTTTTTCTAGAAAAACTCACGTGATATTGGTTTTTTACGAATTGGGATTTTTTTTCCAACGGGGTGTTATTGGAGTATGGATATTTTTGTTCGTAAAAATAATTTTCCAAATAAAAAAAAATAGCAACTATAAATTAATAAAACAATTGCATATTTCACAAATATCGACTACTTTTGTGAAATATAAGTAACAATAATATGGTTCAATCTGTTGATAATAAGATAATAGAATATATTAAGTGTAGGACGAAGGGTAAAATTTATTTCTCTGAAGATTTTGCACATATTTCTAATTCTGAATCTATTCGTAAAAGTCTATCTGTTTTGGTAAAAAAGGGGATTCTCATTCGTTTGACACAAGGAATTTATCTTTATCCAAAAATCGATACTGAATTTGGTATTTTGTACCCATCGGTAAATGATGTTTGCAAAGCAATTGCAAAAAGAGACAAGGCTAGAATTGTTCCTACAGGCGTTTTTGCACTTTATAGTTTAGGCTTGTCCACACAAATTCCAGTGAATGTTGTTTACCTGACAGATGGGATTCCACGTAAAATTAAATACGGCCACAGAATTATTAAGTTTAAGAAAACTGCTCCAAAGAACTTATCGATGAAAGGTAGTGTAAGTAGTTTGGTTATTGCTGCTTTAAAACACTTGGGAAAGAATAGCATAACAAAAGAAGTTCAGCAGCAAATTGGAGTGGCATTAAAAAAAGAATCGACAGAAAACATAAAACACGATGCTAAATTAGCACCCGAATGGGTTTCCAAATTGATATTTTCGATTATAAAACAGGCAGAATTATGATTTGGACAGATTTACCCAAAGATAGAAGAGTAGAATTGTTGAACCTTCTCGAAATTAGAACCGGTTTAAATGCTAAATCAATTGAAAAAGACTGGTGGGTTACATTGGCACTAAAAGCACTCTTTCGTGGTTCCTATGCCACACATTTGGTTTTTAAAGGAGGTACGTCCTTAAGTAAATGTTGGAAAATTATTGATCGCTTTTCCGAAGATATTGATGTGGCAATTGATAGAGAATTTTTAGGTTTTTCTGGAGAGTTAACAAAGAAAGAAATTGGGAAAAAGCTTCGCAAAGCATCTTGTACATTGGTACGTGGAGAATTAATAGAAGAACTGGAACAATTTATTTTAGACTCTGGCATTGACAACGAGCAATTTAAGTTAACTGTAAATATCACAGACGAAAGCAATGTTGACCCAGAAACGCTTTTTTTGCATTATGAATCCGTTATAGATAATTCGGATTATATTTTTAATACTGTGAAAATCGAAATTGGTTCACGCTCACTTATGGAACCTTGTGAGAGTGTTTCTATAAAATCAATAATTGGAGAACTGTTACCAACAGCCGATTTTGCTGACACCGACTTCGTTGTTCAAGCAGTTTTACCAAAGAGAACTTTACTCGAAAAAGCTTTTTTGTTGCATGAATTATTTCAAAGTGCTACGCCCGAAAAAGACATCAAGAGAATGTCGCGACACCTTTATGATTTGGAAAAATTAATGGATAGTAAGTATTGTAAAGACGTCTTGTTGGACAATACATTGTATAATGAAATAATCAAACATCGCGCACGATTTACCTCTATGGCTGGAGTTGATTATTCGACTCATAAACCACAAACGATAGATTTCACACCTCCAAAATCGGTATTAAAAGACTGGGAGAAAGACTATTTGCTTATGCAAGAAAATATGATTTACGGTGAATCATTGAGTTTTAAAGAATTAATTGCTCGAATAACTGAATTGAATGTTAGATTTAACTCAACTGCCTTTTGAACAACGATGTTGGTGTTTTTGATTATCCTTATCTTGTTAGGTTTACAAAATCGAATTGGTTAAAGTTCAGGGCTAAAGCCCGTCAATAATTTTTATTAATTCACCCCAGCTCGCTCGGATTTGTTGTAATCACTAATGTTCGAAACCTTAAAATTTAATAATTTTTACGAGCTTGAATTTTGCAAATTAAGCTATGAATTTCATTCGAAGCGTCGCGGGTAGGCCTGACAAAACGGCGGGCAGCTAAAGCGGTGAGAGCGAAACAATTAGACCCGAAGAGCGGCGAAGCCAATTGTGTCGAGCCGACATGTCGTTTCCTAAAACAAATTTTTTAGAAGAGGACAGAGGTGTATGGCATTTGTTTTAGGCCAAGGTCGACGTACAATTCTATTGTTTCATCTCGAGGCGGGTTTGATAGCATCGCTTTGTCTTGATTTTTTTGTAACTTTTTTTATCAAGAAAAAAAGTTAGGATACAAAATGGGATGACATAATTTGTTTAATAAATGTATAAATTCGTTGCAATAACTATTAATTCTTGGTTTTAGTTGTGGTGTTTCTAGTAGGGCTCATGTTTCGAACACTAGTGATTTGCAATCCGAGCAACTAACATTACTGAGCCCTCGGATTACAAATCCGAGTGAGTTATTTACTCACCTACCTGCGCGCGGGATTAGAACCAACAATCGACCGATAAGTCAAATACCAGCTTAAATCTGTTTGAAAGTGGTTCCTACTGCCAAAACCAAAAATCCGATCAGTAATAGAATGTAATTATATTCACTCAAAATCTGAACTTCGGCATAATGACCAACTATTCCAAGTAAACCACAAACCAATCCAATAATCCAGGTAATTTTATTAGGTGAAGATGGAGCTTTCATAATATTTATTTTTTAGTGATTAATAAAAGTGAACTCCAAAAGTAAGTCTATTAACATCTAGAATGTTACATATTTCTTTCTATTATTTACACAAATCATAGGTTCACTATTAAATTGTTCCAAATAAAAAGTATTCACTATAAATCGGGATTTCGCTAACTCAAATTGTTTTGAATACTCGCACTGAGGTACCGCTAGACTTTTAGTTATGTCATAAAAGCGAAGCGCATTTTGAGATTGCGAAATCCCGCATTTATCGGGAATTGATTTACTAAAAGCGTATCGGTATAAGCTGTATCGAGAATAAGGTTCGGGGCAAATGATTGTTGGTAAAAAATGCAAATGGTAAAAAGAGAAATTAGTAAACAGTAAACTAAATAATTACAAAAATTCACGTGATATTGGTTTTTTACGAATTGTTTTTTTTACGTGGATATTTTTGGAATGAGGATATTTTCACAATCTTAACCTAGAGGTCGTTTTTTAATCATTCCCCCTTTTGCATCTTTAATCCCATGCATAACGACAAAAGCATCTTTATCAATTTTATCAATCTCGGTTTGTAGTTTTGATAATTCTAATCTAGTAACGAGAGTGTAAACTATGTCTATTTCTTTTAAAGGCTCGCCCCTTTTTGCAAAACCTTTTTTACCAGAATAAATAGTGCAACCTCTACCTAAGTTCTCGATAATTGCTAATCTTATTTCTTCGCTTTCTTCGGATATAATAGTTACGCCAATATATTCTTCGACACCCGTTATTACGAAGTCAACAGTTTTTGATGCGGCTAAATATGTCAATATTGCATATAATGCTATTTCGATAGAAAATACATAAGCAGCAACAGAAAAAATGATAATATTAAAGATTAAAATAACATCACCAATTGTCATTGAGGTTTTACGACTAATAAAAACGGCTAAAACTTCGGTACCGTCAATTACAGCACCACCACGCACGGCTAGTCCGATTCCTAATCCTAAAAAGAAACCACCAAAGACAGAAATCAGTAATTTATCCGCGGTAATTGACGGATATGGAATTAAATAAACAGCTAAAGCCAAAAAAACAATTGCGACAATACTTTTTATTGCAAACTGTCGGCTAATTGTTGAAAATGCTAATATTATAAAAGGGATATTTATTATTACTATTAATAAAGACAAAGATATGCCAGTCAATTCGGTTGTAATAAGTGAAATTCCAATCACGCCACCATCAAGGAATGAATTTGGGAGTAAAAATCCTTTTAAGCCAAAACTTGCAGACAATACACCCAAGAGTATTAAAAAGCTATCTCTCATTAAGTGGACATATTCAACCTTTGTGTTCTGAACTTGTTTTGCAAATTGTGTTGAGGAAATTTTCTGTCCTTTTTTTTTCTGTTTTAATTTAACAGACTCTAAAAGAATATATTGTAAAAAAGAGTTCATAAGTTTTGTTTTAGTTCATGCAAATTATCAGACAATAAATATATCAAATATATTTTCAAAATCATAAAGTTTTCAAAGTTAATAAACAATTTTGGACAATTTAAGTTTTGGCAGAAAGCAGATTAAAAGACAGAATTCAAGTTACATTATTTAGTTTGATTAAAATCTTCGACCAAACCCTCTGTAATCCATTTTGCAATTGCCTGACGGTTATCAGGGTCTAAAAATCTCTTTCTATCTTTTTCATTCTGGATATTTCCAAGTTCAAGAAAAACCTCAGGAGGTAAAACTTTTTTCATAACAAGAAGAGACCTTTCTCCAACAGTTCCAGCATATCCACGATTGGGTTGATACTTTGCATATTTTTCGCTAAAAACTTTTTGCAAAGTTTCGGCAGTTAGCTTTCCCTTTTTGCTACCTGGATAATAATAAAAAAACACATCAACTGCTGAAGAAATGCCGCGTGAATCAAGATGAATTTCCACAACACGTTGGTATTCAACAGATTTATTTTGAGCATATAAATCATTGACAGCATCTGCTCTTTGCTTTAGTCTTAAATTATGATCGCGAGGAATCTCAAGATCAGGCCAACAATATTCATCATAATCTACTTTAAGATAAGTATCATTTCTAATAGAATCATTTGGATCTCCAATAATCATATACGCCTTACCACCACTCTCTTCAACACATCTTGCAATTCTTAAGCAAATATCATAAGCATATTCATCTTCGCAAAGAGTATTTTCGCCTAACTCTGCAACAGCACCAGGATCGGGGCCTCCATGTCCGCTTATTAAGTAAATTATCGCGCCTTTCAATTTGTCATCGTAAATAGAATCAGCATAAAAGAGATTTGGATTTCTTTTAACAATTAAAGATAGACTATCAATTTGAACAACGATGGGCACCGTTTCAACTTTTGGCAAAATGTAGGTTTCCCCAAGAATAAGGCTATTATCTTCTTTTACTTTTTCTTTATTAAGTTCAACAAAAACATTGTAATAAACTTTAGCATCATAACCGTTATCGCGAAGAATTTTATATATTCCATCGCCTTTTTTTGCAACTACAGTTTTTACGCTATCATTAGTTTGTGCAAAGCTCTCAACCGAGCAGCAAATCGATACTAATAAAGCAAGTATAATGTAGATTTTCATTTTCATTGGAGGCAAAATTAAAAACTTTTCAATTAAAATCAAGTTTTATCCCTTAATATATATTGTCATATTGCAAAAAAGTAGTACTTTTGCACAAAATTTTTAACAATGATAAAGATTACATTACCGGACGGATCGATAAGAGAATACGCAAGTGGCGTGACCGGAATAGAGATTGCTGAAAGCATAAGTCCAAGGCTTGCAAAAGAAGTTCTAGCAATAACTGTTAATAGTGAAGTACTAGACCTTAGCCGTTCAATTGAAACCGATGCTCATATTAAGTTGCATAAATTTGATGATGAAGAAGGCAAACATGCATTCTGGCACACATCTGCGCATATTCTAGCAGAAGCAATAGAGGCATTATTTCCAGGAACGAAATTTGGGATTGGCCCGGCGATAGAAAACGGTTTTTATTATGATATAGAATTACCAGAAGGCAAAGCATTGTCTGAGAACAACTTCACAGACATCAATAAAAAAATGCTCGAACTTTGTCAGCAAGACAATACAATTACAAGAAAAGATGTAAGTAAAGCTGATGCATTAAAATATTTTGAAAGTAAAGGCGACAACTACAAAACAGAGTTAATTTCTGAGTTAGAAGATGGTACAATTACACTTTACACTCAAGGTAATTTTACAGATTTATGTCGTGGTCCACATTTGCCAACAACTGGACATATTAAAGCTATTCAGATTTTAAGCCTTGCTGGCGCATATTGGCGAGGTGACGAAAGTCGCAAACAGCTTACCCGCGTTTATGGTATTAGTTTTCCAAAGCATAAGATGCTAGAAGAATATCTTTTAATGCTAGAAGAAGCAAAAAAACGTGATCACAGAAAAATTGGTAAAGAGTTAGAATTATTTCATTTTTCGCCAAAAGTAGGTATGGGCTTAGCTTTATGGTTACCCCAAGGCACCGCATTACGCGACAGACTAGAAGGTTGGTTAACAAGTGAATTAAAAAAACGTGATTATGAGATGGTAAAAACTCCTCATATCGGTCATGTTGATTTATACAAGACTTCTGGACATTACGATAAATATGGTAAAGATTCATTTCAGCCAATACAAACACCAGCTGAAGGAGAAGCATTCATGTTAAAACCGATGAACTGCCCTCACCACGTTGAAATTTTCAAAGCGAAACAATATTCATACAGAGATTTGCCTTATAGAATGGCAGAATTTGGAACAGTTTACCGCTACGAACAACATGGGGAATTGCACGGTTTAACTAGAGTAAGAAGTTTTACACAAGATGATGCTCATGTATTCTGTCGTCCAGATCAAGTTAAAGACGAGTTTAAAAAGATTATTGAGCTTGTAATGTATGTATTTAACACTCTAGATTTTAAAGATTATAAAGCACAAATATCATTACGCGACCCTGAGGATAAGACAAAATACATTGGATCGGACGAGAATTGGGACAAGGCAGAGCAAGCAATTCAAGAAGCAGCGTTTGAGATGGGATTAACACCTACAGTAGTTCTTGGCGAAGCAGCTTTTTATGGTCCTAAATTAGACTTTATGGTAAAAGATGCTTTGGGTAGAACATGGCAATTAGGAACTATTCAGGTTGATTATAATTTACCAGAAAGATTTGAATTAGAATACAAGGGAGCAGACAATCTTATGCACCAGCCAATAATGTTGCATCGTGCTATTTTTGGATCGATGGAAAGATTTGTTGCAGTTTTAATTGAACATACTGCTGGAAAATTCCCATTATGGTTAACACCGCAACAATTTGTTTTACTTCCTATCAGCGAAAAATACAACGATTATGCAAAAAAAGTTTTAGATTTGCTGAAAAATTACGATATTCGCGGCCAAATTGACGATAGAAACGAAAAAATAGGACGCAAAATACGCGATAATGAATTGAAAAAAATTCCGTATCTATTGGTATTAGGCGAAAAAGAAGCAGAAACAGATACATTATCTGTTCGCAAACAAGGTCAAGGTGATTTGGGAACAATGAGCGTTGAAGAGTTTGCAGCAGTAATTAATAATGAGATAAAAGAAAATTTTAATAACTAAAAAGGAGGAATAAGTTATCGAACCGAAAAGAAACATGGTCAGGAACAATAAACAGGATGAGCATAAAATCAATAGATATATACGTGCTCCGTTTGTTCGACTAGTTGGAGATAATATTGAAAATCCTGGTATTTTCAGCCTTAGAGATGCATTAGACCTTGCAGACAAAGTAGATTTGGATTTGGTCGAAATATCACCAAATGCTGAGCCACCAGTATGTAAAGTAATAGATTATCAGAAATTTTTGTATCAGCAAAAGAAGAAACAAAAAGAAATGCAGAGCAAAACTTTGAAAATGGTAATCAAAGAAATCAGGTTTGGTCCAAATACCGATGAGCATGATTATAACTTTAAGCTTAAACATGCTGAGAAGTTTCTTGAAGAAGGACATAAAGTTAAAGCTTATGTATTCTTTAAAGGCCGATCAATTTTGTACAAAGAACAAGGAGAGATTTTATTATTAAAATTAGCTCAAGATCTTGAAGATTTTGGAAAAATTGATCAATTGCCCAAACTTGAAGGGAAGAAAATGCAAATTATTATATCACCTAAACCCGCAAAGAAGAAATAATAACTTTTAAAATTAGAAGCGATGCCAAAAATGAAAACAAAATCCGGAGCTAAAAAAAGGTTTACCTTGACTGGAACCGGTAAGATCAAAAGAAAACATGCTTATAAGAGTCACATTCTGACTAAAAAAACTACAAAACGTAAAAGAGCATTAACTCATCACACGACTGTAGCAGATAGTGACATGAACAACATTAGGTTGTGTTTGGGAAT
>JBBQCZ010000114.1:0-13018 GCA_038319215.1 Bacteroidales bacterium
AATCAAGCGAGCATACTTTTTGTGGCACTAAATCAACGCCTAATGACATTCCTAAACGACGCGAAGGCACTGGGCCAAATAAATATTTATACATTTTAGTTAAATTAAATCTGATATGCAAAATTAGTATTAATTTCTCATTTCAACTATTCTAGCATTATCGAAGTGATTTACTTCATTTAAGGGGATTTTGATGATTTTTTGACTGCTACGTTTATTAATGTCTTTTAGATAGAATTTGTCATAATAGTGTAAAGTAATTAGGGCAACTTCGTAAAATTCGTCTTTTTCTATTAATTCAATAGCATAGTTTGAGTTTTGTAATCCTAAGCGTTTCGAAATGCGAGCTACCGAATCGGCAAGTGCTTGTTTGTCGCAATTTGCATATTCAGACACAAGATGTTTCGCTCTTTCTTCTTTTGGAATATCAATAAAAAAAATAGTTGACTTTTGCATTTGATCGAAAAACTGTACTGGTATTTCAATTCTTCCAATATTATGACTCTCGTCTTCAACCCAAACTGGTTCAGTTAAATTGAGTTTCGATAGTTCAAATTCTAGCATATTTCCAAATTGCTCTACACTTGGCTGTTCTCCTTGTCCAATTCCTCCAAAAGTAGATCCTTTATGATGTGCTAATGCTTCAAGATCGATAATTTGTTTGCCTGAGTTTCTTAGTTCGTGCAAAATGTGAGTCTTCCCGCTGCCTGTGTAGCCGCCCAAAAGTTTTATGTTTACTGGTTTTGCAAGACTCTCAAATACAAAATTTCTATAAGATTTATATCCGCCAATAATAACTTTTACATCTTCGAATCCATTGTCTGATAAGTGTTTTGCAAAAGAGTTGCTACGCAAACCACCACGCCAGCAGTACACAATTAGTTTTAATTCGGGAGCAATTATTCTCGATTCATTTATAAAACTATCAAGTTTTGGATTAACGAATTTGTACCCAGCTTCAATAGCCGATTCTTGAGATTGATTATTGTAAATTTTACCAACTTCATGTCTTTCAGAATCCGAAAACAACGGAATGTTTACAGCTTTTGGAACATGTCCTTGCGCAAATTCTTTTGGTGTTCGAACATCAATAATTGGCCAATCAAGCCTTAGTGCATTGTCTATGCTAATTTCGGATAACATTTTACAAAAGTAGCATTTTTCTGTTTATTATGTTTGTGGAATTAATTTCTTGAAATTTCTGGATTTTTATAAAAAGTACTAAAAATCTCTGACATGTATAGTTATTTTTAAACCGAAGTTACAGTTTTTTATTCAAAAGTTTGCTTACAGCTTCCCTTGTTTCTTTAGAATAACCTAGATGTGCTAGCGGAAATTCAGATGACAAATACTCAATAATACCAAGTGCAATAGATTCTCTTTTTATTGAGATTTGGCTTTGCTTACCATCCCTATTATAGAATATTATTATTGAGCTTTTAGCTGCATTAATCCCACCTACTTGTTGTGTTAGCTCATTTCTATATATCCATGCAAGATATCCTTTGTCCTGTTCATTTATTGCTCGTAATAATGGGTCTTTTCCTGAATTAATCAAATACAGAGATTTTACTGAAATAGCAGTAATGAAAATAGCGATTGCAAAAAAGAACCCAACTACAATCCAATAGCTAATTTTATTCTCCGAAAAAAATATTGCTACAAGCATCAAAACGCCAACTAATAAAATAAAAATACCCGCAAAAAGTTGATTCCGTTTAGATCTCGATAAATGCTTTTTAAATGTTTCTAAATTCATTTCTATAGATATAATTAATTGTAATTAATGATTAGGTATAAAACAATTACATTTACTAAAATCCCTCCAGCAATACCAACATACTTTAAGGTTATTGCAGAATTTCTTTCTTCTGGTGCTAATGTTTCAGGATCAACCACTCCATGGTCATCGCATACTAATGGTCTTAAAAGCTGACCGAATATTGGGCCAATCAACCATCTTACCCAACCTGCATATTGGCCTTTTTTTAATTCCTTATTACAAAGAGGACAGTGATATTTCATCGAGATAATTATTTGTAATTATTATTTTTGCTGTGTGACAAATATAATGTAAAAAATTGGTTTTTGCCTTGAAAGACTAAACTACGAAATGCTTTCTTTTAAAACTTTTTTTTAACTTTGCCACCGATTTTTAAAAGTGAAAAAATATACTCTCATATTATTGACCTTTTTGGTGATTTGTGTATCTCACATTTCGGCACAAGGCGTTTATTCAACTGATTATTTTAAAAAGTTGCAATCTACACTTTCCGTATTGTACACCAATGAAAAAGTTGTAACAGAATATTGCGAAACGTATCAGACTAACATAAATGAATTGTTTTTTCATGATAATAAAATAAAAATTGGTGAAGAGGAATATATTTTAGGAGACAAATCTATTGAGTTTTATAATTCATTTCAGGATTTAAGTTATAAGTCAAAATGTTGTCTTCTTTACGCTTGGGCTAATATAAAACCCGAAACTTGTACTGTATTTGATAATCAAAATATTCCACCTCAAATTGCATATTTGCCAGTTGTAATTTCAGGTTTGGATAGATATTATTCAGATCAAAATGGTGCATTTGGCCTATGGGGATTACAATATATGCCTGCTGTACGTTTTGGGATTATTGCTGATACTTGTTATGATGAGCGACTAGATTTGCAGAAAAGTTCTGATGCTGCCAGCTCTTATTTAAAATATTTACATACTTCTTTCGGGTCTTGGGATTATGCTATTACTGCTTATGTGTGTGGTCCTGCTAAGCTTCGCAAAATAATGAATAGCGAATTTAGCTTTGATGCTGTTGCTGAGAAACTTGACGATCCTGCAAAAAATACTTTTTATTTGTTTCTGGCATTGGTAAGATGGATGGAAGAAAACGAAACAATTAATCCTGATGTGATTATATGCACAACGCCAGTACTTTGTGATACGGTTTTCGTTAATCGGCGAATGCACTTTGCTCAAATAGCCGCAGTTCTTAATGTCGACCTTGGGAATTTACTAAAGATTAACCCTCTATTTGTAGGAAAAGTTATTGATGGTAGAGAGAAGACTAAAACTATATATTTACCTGTTGATTATGCCGCTAGTTTCATGCTTTTTCAGGATTCTATTTCCAATTATAATGACAGTATTTATTTTCCTAAATATAAACCTCTTCAGAAAATTGCAGCAGATAACGACCCTGTTTATTACGAGTCGTATGCAAGTGTAAGCCCTGGCGATGATTATGATGAGATTAAATATAAAATTGTTTCTGGAGATAATCTTGGTGCTATTGCAGAAAAATATCATGTGAAAGTCGCCGATATTAAGGATTGGAATAATATAAGTGGAACAAATATATATGCAGGACAGCAGATTAGCATTTGGGTCGAAAAAGGTAGTGCTTCAAGTTATACAACAAAAGCAGAGACACCAAAAACTAATGTTACAAATCCGACAACTAAGACAGAAACTGCTAAAACTGAAACCACAACTGTAAAAAAGGGCTTCGAAGCAAAGGAGTACACAATTGTTGAAGTCTATGTTGTGAAAGCTGGTGATTCTGCCTATAAAATTGCGCAAAAGTATTCGTGGGCAACACCCGAAGATTTATTAAACTGGAATAATATTTCTGACCCATCTAAATTGCAGGTTGGTCAAAAACTTAAAATTTATAAAAAGAAGTAATGAAAGCAAAGCATGTATTAGTTTTTGTACTAGCTGTGATTGCCGCATTGGGATTGGTAATGATCGTTTTTCCAAAAGATGGAATTCATATTGGTAAAGACTTTGTTTTATATTTTCCATCTTTCGAGGAAATGTTTCTTGATGATGGAACATCTAAAGTTAATACCGATTCTATTGTAAATAGCCAGATAAATATCGATGATTTAGTTGCAGGTGGAGATTCGACAATAGATATTGATGCAATTAAAAAGCTTTTAACACCCCTTGAATTTCCTGCAAATAATCCACAAGCCTTAGATAAGTTTTTTGCCAAATTAGCAAATATAGATAAAGAAGGAAGTGTGAGAATAATGCATTATGGCGATTCTCAAATTGAAGGCGATAGAATTACTGGGTTTATACGTAATAAACTTCAAGCTCGCTTTGGCGGTTTTGGTATGGGTTTGTGTGCTCCGGTTGCTGTATATTCGCAGTTTAGCATAAAACAAGCAGATTCTCAAAACTGGTATCGCTATAATGGATTTGGATATAGTGACAGCTATTCCGCTCATAAAAAGTATGGGCCGATGATTGCATATAATCGTTATGCGCCACCAACAGATTCACTTTGGAAACCAAGTTCTACAAAGTATTCAGCGTGGTTAAATTTTACAAAATCTGATATTGCTTATAGTAACACTTCTAAGTATCGCAATGTTTCTGTTTATTACGGTAATTCAAAAACGAAAGTAAAAATAATAGTAAAGTCAAACGATATTGTTTTAGCAACCGATTCTTTAAATAGTGGAGACGATTTGTTTGTATATACTTATAAATCAGCATCTTATTTGGATAATATAAAACTTGAATTTGAAGGTTATGACAGTCCTGATATTTATGGTGTCTCGTTCGAGGATGAAACTGGCGTTTATGTTGATAATATTCCAATGCGTGGTAGCTCTGGTACTGTCTTTACAACTACTGATGGTGGCTTGTTAGCAAAATCGTATTCTTATATGGGCGTAGATTTATTTATTTTAGAGTTTGGAGGAAATTCAGTGCCATATATCGAAGATAAAAAATCGGCTGAGCAATTTGCAAATTACTTCTATTATCAAATGGCATTTATTAAAAATGTCGTTCCTAATGCATGCTTTATCGTTATTGGACCTAGCGATATGTCGGTTAAAATTAAGGACAATTATATGACCTATCCAAATCTGGAAAATATTGTAAATGAATTACGAAAAGCAACGCATAAAGCTGGTGGGGTTTATTGGGATATGTACACTGCAATGGGTGGTAAAAATTCGATGATAGCTTGGGTTAACGCAAATCCATCAATGGCGGGCACCGATTTCACTCATTTTACCCCTTACGGAACAACGATAATTTCTAATATGTTTTACAACGCTTTTATACTTGAATACACAGAATATAACGAAAGAATGAAGAATGGTGCAAAAAAATAAAATATCATTATATTTCATTCTAGCTTTTTTGCTTTTGCAGGTTCATGTTTTTGGCCAAGTTAATCGTGTTCCATACTCTGATTTTCAGTATCCATATATTCAAAATGATTCCTGTTTTCTTGAGCATTTTGGTAATGATCAAAACATAAATAAATTTTACAAAAAACTCGATAAACTTTGCTTCGACGGGCAAGGTCAAATCTCAATTTTGCAAATTGGAGGCTCTCATATCCAGGCTGGAATCTGGTCTTGGGAACTTCGAAAAAAGTTTGAAACCTTATGTCCTGGCATGGAAGGTGCTCCCGGAATGGTATTCCCGTTTTCAATAGCAAAAACAAATCATCCATTTTTTTATAGGTCTAAATCGAAAGGGGAGTGGGAAATTAGTAAAATTACCGACCTAAAGCCAGAACATCAAATTGGACTTGCAGGAATTACTGCGTATACTTACGATTCTGTTGCTGAAATATCTATAATGTTTAACTCTGTTGCAAAAATTGAAAATCATAAATTTAATAAAATAAGTGTTTTCCATAATGTAGAGGACACTTCATACAGTCTACAAATTAGTCCTGTTGAATTCTTAGATACATGCATTATTAATTATCAGACTGGAGCTTCGGAGTTTTATTTTAATAAAAATATCGACTCGGTAAATATTAGTATTACAAAACAAGATTCCTCAAAAACAGCTTTCTTTTTTTATGGAGCTTATCTAGAGAATTCATTACCTGGAATAAATTATACTGGTATTGGGGTTAATGGTGCCGCAACACATTCTTACCTAAAAGCAGAATTGTTTCAGCAACATTTATATTCTGTAAAACCAGATATGGTAATTCTCTCAATTGGGGTTAATGATGCCGCTGGTGCTGCTTTCTCGGAATCTAATTATGTGGCAAACTATCGTAAAATAATCGACATGATTTTAAAAGCCAATCCCAATTGTGCAATTATTTTAACCACAAATAACGATTTTTATCACTATAGGGGAGGTGTTAATCAACATTATGGAGCTGTTTATTCTGGAATGAAAACCCTTGCAACTCAATATGGTGGTTCTGTTTGGAATATGTTTCGTGTGATGGGTGGATATAAATCCATAAACCTTTGGCGAAACGATAGCCTCGCAAATAAAGACAGAATACATTTTACAAGAGACGGGTATACCATTATTGCAGGATTACTTTTTGATGCAATTTTAAAAGACTACGAAAAATATTTACAAACTCTGCCGAAAGACAGCCAAATTACAGAATGATTATGGAGTTTTTACAGAATATACTTTCATACGATCAGAATTCTCCGCTGATTTTTACCAGATTCTTTTTCTGGGGTTTCTTTGCTGTTGTAATGCTTGGTTACTCAGCCATATCAAATAAAATTACTTGGAGATCTCTTTATTTGCTCGTTCTTAGCTTGTTTTTTTATTACAAGTCGAGCGGGTTTTTCTTCTTCTTGTTAATATTCAGCACTTTTGTTGATTATTATTCGGGAAAATGGATTTATAATTCTCAAAAAGAAATTGTGAGGAAGCTACTTTTGGCTCTGAGCGTATTTATTAATTTATTTCTGTTATCGTACTTTAAGTACACTTATTTTTTTACAAATATAATCAACGATATTTTCGGCACCAACTATGTTGCACATAATTTTATGGCCGAATTTTCAAATTTACTGACTGGCTCGCATTTCGATACCGCAAAAATATTTCTTCCTGTAGGAATTTCTTTCTTTACTTTTCAAACAATGTCTTATACTCTGGACATTTATAAACGAAAGCTAGAGCCAGTTAGAAATATTATCGATTTTGGATTTTATGTGTCTTTCTTCCCACAACTGGTTGCAGGTCCGATAGTTAGAGCCTCGGAGTTTATTCCACAGATTTATCAAAAATTTAAGCTTACTCGATACGAATTCGGATTAGCTTTATTTATGATTCTGAAGGGATTGATTAAAAAGATTATGATTGGTGATTACATTGCTGTGAATTTTGTGGACAGAATTTTTAGTAATCCTGAAATGCATTCTGGATTTGAAAGTTTAATGGCAATGATAGGATACTCTTTGCAGGTATATGTCGATTTTTCTGGTTATACAGACATTGCTATTGGTGTCGCATTATTTATGGGTTTCAGACTAAATCAGAACTTTAATTCACCTTATAAAGCTAAAAACTGTGGAGATTTCTGGTCTCGTTGGCATATTTCTTTGTCAAGTTGGCTGAAGGATTATTTATATATTCCTTTGGGTGGAAACAGAAATGCTACTGCAGGAACTTATATCAATTTTGGGCTAATACTTTTTATATTCATTTTATTAGCATCAAATGTTTGGGTAAGCATCGCTATAATTGCTTTTGCTTTAATTTTATTGTTGTCCATGCGGATATTTCCATCTGCTAAACGAAATATTGTTGCCAATATTAATACGATGATAACTATGCTACTCGGAGGTTTATGGCATGGCTCTAGTTGGAATTTCCTTATCTGGGGCGGGCTAAATGGATTAGGAGTGGTATTTTATAAATATTGGCGAAAAATAAGTCCTTGGGAAAAATACGACAATGTGTTTGCTACTGTTTGGAAAATTGCTCTGACTTTTGGTTTTATTACATTTACTCGTGTCTTTTTCCGCGCTCCAGATTTTTATACTGCGCAGACAATGTTAACGCGAATCTGGAATAACTTTTCACCGGAAATAATTCCTGCGGTTTTAGGTGGTTATTACAAGGTTTGGTTGATGATGCTTTTTGGTTTTATAACTCATTGGTTGGGTTATAATTTTAAAGATAAATGGCGCGATGTTTTTATTAATTTTCCACATTGGGCACAAGCATTATTGACTGTTGCAATTGTATTTGTTGTTTATCAGTCTATTTGTGCAGATATGCAAGCATTTATATATTTCCAGTTCTAAAATACTTTAGTGAAAAACAAAAAGCGACCAATCATTTTGGTTATTTGATTGGTCGCTTTTTTGCCGAATAATACCTAAAGTTTATTCCTTCACAACTTTTTCGTAGAATACTCCATTTGTGGTTTCGATCTTTATTAGATACATACCAGGTTTTAAGCTTTTGTCTACATTAAAACTAATTCTGTTTTCTCCAGATATAATATTTCTATTACTCACCGGAATTGAAATAAGTTTTCCAGTAATATCGTACATTTTAATGGTTGCAATATCATTTGTTTCGCTAGTGTAAATAATATCAAGAACTTTGTTAAATGGGTTTGGCCAAATACTTAAGTTTTGGGTGTTTAAAACAGGAATATCTGAGAAAAAGTCAATTGTGAGTTCAACAGGAATGGTAATCATGTTTGTCGCATCTGAAATTACAATATTTGCATAATAAACGCCTTCTGCCATATCTGATGTGTTGTAGTTTAGCATTAATTCAAAATCCGAATTATATGGTATCTGACCTGTAGTTGGAGTAACTGTTAGCCAGAATGAATTTAGATTGGCAAGTGTAATTGCAGAAGTTACAGAGTGTGGTTCTGCGCCATAAATATCGCCTGTAATTGTATATCCAAATTCTGATACTAAACCTGTATATTCTGCATTAAAAGTAATATTTACTGTACAAATCGCAGTTTCATTTTCGTGAATAACTCCCCAAGTATTTGTGGTTGTAAATGCCAGGTCAATTCCTTCTCCAGTTGTTAATGCACTAAATAGTGTTCCAGATGGGCCTGTCATATCTGTTGAACTGTTTACTGTAACTTCGTCTGGGAAATTAATTACTAAGTTCTTAACCCATTCCATGTCGGGCGAAAGTGTATTTAAAGAAAATGTTACGTTGTATGTTTCGCCAGGAATAAATGTCGCAATATCAGCGTCAAGAGTTGAGCCTACAATACTTTTTGTTCCTCCATTAGTAGGAATAATTTCGATCTCAAAATCTATAATTCCACCACCAACATTTGAAATAATAAGAGGATCGCTATCTTCCTGATTAGTGTCCATGGTTTTAAATATCTCTGATGACTCGCAACTTAGTAGCGGTGGAATATTATTTACCGCAGGGAAAATTATATTGTCAATCCATGCAGCATCTAATCCAGTTGAAACTGACCCATCTTTACGGTACCTCCAAGCAAAAGTGTGCGGTCCTGCAACAACTGGATGAGAATATTCTGCCCATGCTATTTCTCCACATAAGCTATAAACGACAACACCATCAATTAGAAACTCAAAAAAGTCGTAATTTACCTCACTAGATACTCTTCTTGCAAAACTAATATTGCTATTTGCAACAACAAACATTTCTACCTGCAAAACAGATTGCTGGCTGTCGCCAATTGTTCCAGATCTTAAACTGTTTGCGCCATCATAAACTACATCATTAACTAAAAACCAATCGCTTGCTTCTGGCTGTGTCCATTCAAATGACTCCAATCCGCCAGATTCAAATGTTTCCATAAGTATGCCTATAATAAAGTAGTAGGTAACATCGGTATCTAAACCATTGTCAGCAACCACATTTAAATTTAATTCAACTAGATGAGCCATACTACAAGAGGGATCAACAGTTATATTGTATGTGAGAAGGGTGTTGTTGCCTGCAAGCAAGTTTGCAATGTCTATTGGAGCTGTATTGATTGTTATTAGTGGGTCGGTGGTGCTTAGCGTTGCCGTTAAATTTGTTGCTCCCACTAAACCAATATTCTTTAAGTTGAAAATTGCATCTGCAGTTTCTCCAGGGTCTAGACAATTATTATCTCCATCATCAACCATGCTACTCATAACCGTCAAAATTGCGGTGTTAATTGTTACTTCAACAGGAATAACAACAGAATATCCATTATCTCCCACAATATTTAAGTTAATTATTGCAGTATGTTGGTTTTCTACAACAGAGGCAGTTGTAATATTAAATGTGGCGTTTTCTGTTTGATCTGGTTCTAATGCGGTAATAATATCTTCATTATTATTTATAATAATATATGCATCAGAAGTTGTTGCTGTTATAGTTAGATTGTGAACATCTGAACCTCCGTCATTTAAAACAGGAATAATAATATTGGCAGTTTCGCCAGCTGCTAATATGTTATCATTTGAGTCGTCAATATCAACATCTCCGGTGCTAATATTAGGAGCATAAGCTGTAAAAAGATAAAAGTAATTCCATGTATCCTGATCTGAAGTAACTTCAAAATTTAATTGAAATTGATGATTGTCTGGTACATTTGGACTAACATTGAAAGTAAAAGCATTAGCTAAAACTGAATTGCTTCCAGGATTTAAGTTGGGGCAGCTGTTTGTATTATCGATTATTGTAATATATGGATCAGTGGTTGATACGATAATGTTAATTCCTGTAATAGCTGCTGCCATTGGATTTGTTGCTGTAACATCCAAGCTAATGGTTTCGGCATATTCAATAATATTATCGTCAGGAGTATTTACATTATATGACAAAATTAGACCATCAGTAACAAAAGGGAATGTTACTTTATCTCTTATACCATTATTGTCGACTACTTTAAAATGAAAATCTTCTGCCAAATATTCATGAGTTGGCACGCCAGTAAGTAATCCATTTGTGCTAATTTCAAATTCATCAGGAATTGCAAATGGCTGCATTGAATAAGTATACCCTGATGCAACAGAATTCGGGTTGTCAAATGAAAGCCTCTGGTAGTTTAATTCATCTCCATTTGAAATTCCACAAACATACTGTGTTAAACTAGTTAAAATGGAATTGTCATAATTTAAAATTATTCGACCATCGTTGTATATTGTCATTGCAAAATCGATAGTTGCATTATCCCAAATAATAGTTTTATAATTCGGTCCACTTATGGATTTCATTGTTGAAGTAAAAGCTAATTGATAAAATGGAGCAATGCATTTAGTATGCATAAAAATAGTTGCTGCATGTGAGTTGTAATATGGAAAACTGTCTGAGAATCCACTTTCGAAAACTACTAATCCTTTACTACTAACATAAATCGTACTGTACTCCTTACCATAGTATGAAAAAGTAAACCCTAATGGAACGGCAAAAAACCCAGATCCGCTTAACGCTGTTCCACCAGAAGGAAAACTAGATGTTGATTCTTGAACATTAAAGTCCATGTCAAATCCCCAAGTGTATGGAAGAGATCCATTTTCAGCAAGAAGTTGCTGTGAAAAAGGGCTCATGATTGCACCACTCGATAACGCAGAAGTTGTAATATTTACTGGATCGTATGTCTCGGAGCTTACAATACTTAAAGTAGTTATGCCATTTTGAACAATTGTTTGAGCTGGGTCACTACAAATGGTCTCGACAGGAGCGCCAGAGCTATAGTTTATTAAAGAAAAAGAGTTTAGTGTTCCAGATCCCCAACCGTCGGCATCATTCTCGTAAACTTGAATAAAATATTTTGCCTCTTGCCCAGGAGCAATTAAATTAAGCAAAGGAGTAAGGTCTAGTCCAAATTCGATAGTTTTGTCGGCTTCTGTTGTTCCACCTTTCATAAAGTTTTCCCCAGATTGATAATCAAAAATGTTTAAATCAATTACATATTCTGGCATTGTTGCTGAAGTATTTGTTGAAATTCCAGCATAAACTTTTATGCGTTTTCTATTAGAATAGGTTAGATTTACTTTTGCAGTTAATTGTGGTTCGTAGGTTGGATTAACTGTCATTACATGTACAACATCATGCCAAAAACCGCCAGAAGCTAATTCTTTGTACATAATATAGCAAAATCCACCATCCGCCCATGTAGGACCACCACTGTAGGTATTGCACATTTTTATACCACCAATTTCCCAATCGTGCATATCGACTATTCCGTCGTTAGTTATATCAATATTATTAGTGTAAAATCCATCGTTATTATAGTCATATCTGATAGAGTCGTTGTACCCTAAAATAGCCATAGAATGTGAAGTGCTAGCAACTAAATTTGTAATAAGTTTTTTTCCAGCTTCTTCTGTACCAGCTGGCAAAACCGCGTTTACATATGGAACAGTAGAATAGAAGATCGCACAACCACCGTCATCGTCTCCATTAAGATGATCATTCATCCAGTTTTTTAAAATTAGCAAGCCTTGTGCGTCACTAACATCAATTTTATATGCATGAGAAATACGATTATGCATCGTGCTATAGTATAAATCATAACCAGACATCCATCTTAAGTTACCTCCAGCATCTATAGTTCCTCCATATTCTTCCTGATTAGGTGTTCCTACTGTGCGCAAAACTTCTAAAGTATGATAATAACTTACGCCATTACTACCCCAGTCTCCTGCATCCCAATTATAAACAAACCCAGTTGGGTATAAATGAGAATTAACATTTGCATCCAAGTTGCGAGCAGCATTCATTTCATAAGTGAAACAAATACCTGTTGATGATGCTTGCCCACAGCTCATCCCTGATTGAGAAAACATTGGACGAAAGTGAGGACTTGTTGAATGGTCAACTTTATAAGGAATGCTTTTGTTTTTGTAAGAATCTGGCATCTCCAAATCTGGCACACTCATTAATAATTCCTGATCTTTTAGGCTAAGTGGTTGTGGTTGAGTAGATTTTAAAGCATCTTGCGCAAAGCCACAAAAACTAATAACTGCGAAGAAAAAAACAATTGATAACTTTCTCATGTTGAAGAATTTTAAACTTTGCGGAAAGTTACACAATTATTTAGTTCAAAATAAAAATATGAAGATTTTTTTTTGACTAAAATACTATGAGTATTATTATTGTTAAAAAACCAACATTAACCAATACTATTACAAATGATTGTGCTAAATTGTTTTTGGACTAATAAATTTTAATAGTTTTCCAGTTTCAGGCTCAACATCATCCCATTTATATAAATCGAATTCGATTTGTGCAACTCCCGTTGTTGGGATGTTTTCTATATCGCTACCTGTT
>JBBQCZ010000115.1:0-12863 GCA_038319215.1 Bacteroidales bacterium
TGGGCAGTATCGCGCTAATGGGAGCACTTATAAGTCAGTTTACAAATAAAATCAGACAACTTATGGAAAATAAAAGATTGGGTTTTTCAGGTACAAAAATGAAAAACCACTGCGTAATTATCGGATGGGACAATTTTGCGATGAATGTAGCAAAATGGATTAACGAAAGTGGAAAACAAGTTGCTATTGTTACCGATAATAAAAACGATCTGGAATTGATTTATAATAAATTTGACGAAAAAGATGTCTTCGTATTGTTTTCAGACTATTCAAATGTTGACAATTTTGATCTTTTGAATTTAGAAAAATCATCTAGCGTTTTTATTAATTTTCACGATGACTCTGAGACATTAGTACGACTGCTGAATATTAAGAGAATATATCCTGATTTGAATTACATTGTTTCTTTGAATAATTCAGAACTAAAGGACACTTTTCAAACTGCCGGAGTAACTTTTTCGGTTTCCAACAACGAAGTAGCATCGAAACTAGTTGCTAGTTATAATTTTGAGCCAGATGTTGCATATTTTACAGAAGATATTATGTCGTCGGCAACAAATGAAAACGACCATGATTTGGTTGAGTTCAAGGTAAATCATAAAAATCCATATTTACACAAAAACTACAATGATATTTTTATCAGTTTAAAGAAAGACTACAATTCTGTTCTAATGGGACTGAGTCGTAAAATTGACGAAACTTTTAAGTTGATTAAAAATCCAGAAGACAATATGAAAATATTGGAAAATGATTATTTGATTATTATGGTTGATGGTAAGACCAAGAAGAACCTGGAAAAAACTTTCGGAGAAAAAGAAGGAAGGAACTAAGTGGTTGTGGTTGCTGGTATTCACGACCTCACAATTCGCACGTATTAATACGCTTGATCTAATACTCGCAAAGTTTATCCCGATTTATCGGCGCTCGTGATGGCTTCGCCGTTGTTCTGAGTTCAAAAAAGTCCGAACAAAGAACAACTGAAGTCAGAATAGCGAAGTTTACTTTTTTTTAAATAAGTTTAAATGCTTAATTAGAACTTTATGAAAGAAAACAATTTGGAACAAAGATTAATAGATTTTGCTGTTAACATTATTAAAATAGTTGACAGCCTAAAAAATTCTAAAGCTGGAAATCATCTTGGTGGTCAATTGGTAAGATCAGGCACATCTCCAGCATTAAACTATGGAGAGGCTCAAAGCGCAGAGTCCAGTAGGGATTTTATTCATAAACTTAAAGTAGTTTTAAAAGAGTTAAGAGAAACTATTATCTGTTTAAAGATTATAAAAAAATCTGAATTATGTTCAGAATCTCAATTTTTGGAGTCTACAAAAAATGAATGTGACGAATTGATTTCAATATTTGTTGCTAGCATAAACACAGCCAATAAAAACAAATTAAAATAGATTATTTTAATCACAAAAACTCTACAATTTATATCCGCCGCGGCGGAGAAGTAAAATCGTTTACATTCATCAATTCCACTTCTTAATTCGATTGTTCTATTGTTCTATTGTTCTGAGTTCAAAAAAATGAAGTACGAACGCAGAACAACTGAAGTCAGATCCGCCGCGGCGGAGAAGTAAAATCGTTTACATTCTGCAATTCCACTTCTTAATTCGATTGTTCTATTGTTCTATTGTTCTGAGTTCAAAAAAATGAAGTACGAATGCAGAACAACTGAAGTCAGAACAGCGAAGTCAAGTTCAAAAAATGAAGTACGAATGCAGAACAACTGAATTAAGAACAGCGAAGTCTAAACGTTTACATTCTGCAATCACACTTCTTAATTCTTAATTCGATTGTTCTATTGTTCTGAGTTTAAAAAAAAAGGACCGCCGAAGCAGTCCCTGGTAACACAATAAGCATTTTAAATAAGCTCAAATATTTTTTCTAAAACTGAATCCTCCGGTGAGAATTCTGGTAACTCATTAAGCATTTTGTCAAATTCGCTGAGAGCTTTAAAGTCGATAATTAACTCTTCGTTTTTGTTTGGTGATAATGAATTTAAAATGTAATAGTAAGTGTAGTTGTCAGTCATAGGCACCTGAATTTCTTTTTAGTTTCCTTAATAACGGCATCAGGATGCTTTTTATTATTGCGGAATAAAAATATTTTTTAGATTTTTTTTCGTGCCTATTTTCAAGCCAAATTTGCAAGGAGAAAAAGCTCCAACTTAAGTACAAATTTTAATTATTTCTTAACTGGCAAGTCTAAAATAAAGTCTTTAATTAAAATCATAGGTTCCTCGGCCATGGTCTGTTGAATAGTAAAATATTCTTCAACTGTGCCTTTATCAGCATTTTGGAATAAATGATTTAATCCTTCTATTTTTTCAATTTTGAAATATCTACATTTACCTTCAGCTAATCCTTTTTCGATAGCATGAAGATTATCGTTTGCATAAACCTGAATATCTTTTGAACCATTAATAGCAAGAACAGGACATTTAATTTTCTTTAAATAAATTTCTGGGTCTAAGGTTAAAAAGTATTTCATCCAAGGACTAGACAACTGCATAACAGCCTTATTTATTCCACTTTGATTTAGTCCATATTCTTTTCTTTGTTCTTCGCTAAACATCTTACCGTATTCTTCATACAAATTCAAGATATTCTTTCTCAACTCGACTAAATCCTTCGATTTCTCAGGGATATCCAAAAGCTTAATTTGCATATCATTAAGGATTTTAATACTTTCCTCAGCCATTCCTGCAGCACGACTTATATCATTAATCTGCTTTATAAGTAGTGTTTTAGAATTAATTCCAGGACCAGCCATACTAATAATAAAATCTACATTTTTAGGATATTTAGCTGCTAGCATCATTGCAATTATTCCACCTTCGCTGTGTCCAGAAACTCCAATTCGAGTATTGTCGATATTCGGATTATTTTCAAAAAACTTAACAACAGCCAAAGCATCAGTCATAAAATCATAAGTGGTTGAATTCATTACATCTCCAGTTGATTCAAAAACGCCTCTGTCATCATATCTAAAAACTGCAATTCCGTTTTTTGTTAAGTAATCTGCTAAAATTAAAAAAGGCTTATGTCCAGCAATTTGTTCGTCTCTATCTTGCGCGCCAGAACCACTTACCAAAACAACAAGTGGATAAACGCCAAGAGTATCAGGAATTGTCAATGTTCCAGCTAAAGTACAATTGCCCTTTTTATTCTCAATTTTATAATCTTTTACGACATAATTATATGGAGGTTCTGGAGTCTGTGGACGTTCAAAGTTTGCGGTTTCAGATTTGTCAATTTTTACTAAATTTGTTGGAAACTCTTTGCCTCCCTGCTTCCAATATCCCTGATAAAACATACTATCAGCATTCCAAACAGCAAAATATTCGGAACCGATACTTTTAAATTTCAGATAAAGACTATCATTCTTTAATTCCGTTTTCTGAGCTTTCATTTCGAAAACAAATTGCTTTGGAATATATAGTGCTGCCTGAGGAATCACTTCAGAATTATCTATTATTAATATAATTTCAATAAAGTCAGGATCTGCATTTACTATTCCTTTTAAGTATAAATCTTCTACATTTTGAGATTTCGCAATCAAACTAGAGAACAACAACACGATTGCGATTATGGCCAAAGATAATTTATTCATTTCTTTAAGTTTTAGTCTTACGGTACAAATATAACAAAATAATTATTTCTACTATTTGAACCAAAGCAAACGCACAGGGCAAACTCATACTTTTCTTTTAACTGTAATTCGACTTCGCCGCGGCGCACCGAACCTCGTTAGAGGTGAGCTCAACGTGGTACACTGAGCCATTGCCGAAGTGGAGTTAATCACTGCAACGCGTTGCGATGTACTGAGCCAGTCGAAGTGAGCTCTGCGCTAGCTGGCGCATCGGTTGTCATGGTTTTTGTTTGCCAAAAATATAGAAAGAATAAATTTATCAGAAAATTAAAATAAGAGGTAATAAGGTTGGATTCTAGTTGGTTAAAATGTGAATATTAAGGCGTCGTCGAGAATAAGGTTCGAACAGCAGTAAGGCTTAGCTTTTTCTTCAAGAACCTTATTTTCTTTTCAACCTTAATAAAGCGAGTAATAACTAGAATCAACCTTATTATCTTATTAAAAATCCAATTTGATATTTTGTAAAGAATTCAGTCATGTATCTTTTTTAAAGCTAATAAGGTCAAAAATCTTGTGTGTGTGTTTTTATTAAGGTTTTGTCGAGAATAAGGTTCGAACAGCAGTAAGGCTTAGCTTTTTCTTCAAGAACCTTATTTTCTTTTCAACCTTAATAAAGCGAGTAATAACTAGAATCAACCTTATTACCTCTCTGTGTTTCTTCATTGATTTTTTAAAGTTTAGATTCTTTTGCCATACCATTTGCCCTTATTTATCACCAAAACATGAAATTTTAACACATAAACACATGCAGTTTCCGCTAATAACAGCTCGTTTTCAAGCCAATATCAACCGTTATCAAATAAACAAGGCATTCCCTAACTTTATGCCCGTACCTTTACATCATAATAATTAAAATATATTTATATGAAAAAGAAGATTTTAGTGTTAATACCATTTTTGCTTGTTTTAGTACTTGCAAATGCACAATCTTGGGAATGGGTTAGGACAAGTTTGAGTGAAAATACAGAATATTCTGATAATATCTGTATTGACAATTCGGGTAATATTTTCGTGATGGGACACAGTCGTACTGAAATTATTTTCGGCACTACAACATTGAGTTCTACAAAAGAAAGATTTGGTTATTTAGTAAAGTATAGTCCAAATGGAGATGTTCTTTGGGCAAAAAAGATAATTGATAGCGATGATGCAGATTATGAATTAATGTCACTGACTGCAGATTTAAATGGAAATATTGCAGTTGTTGGCTATTTTGGAGATACTCAAACAATATTAGATGAGGAGTTTACGTCTATTGGGAGTGGATATTGGGATTCATTTATCATTAAGTTAAATTCGGCAGGTGAAAAACAGTGGATAAGAACCGGTGGTGGCCAAAGAACTGATAATGCCTATGATGTCGTATCAGATAACGCTGGCAATTTTTATGTCGCTACAGATTTTATCGAAGAAGCCACTTATGGGACATTTTCTGTAACAGCTGCATCTGTTAATTTTAGTAATTCAATTTTAATTATAAAGTATTCACCAGAAGGTACTGTTGAATGGGTATCTCAAGCTGGCGGTTTAAGTTTTGATTATCCAACTGGAATAGCTTATGATGGTTCAAAGCTTTTTATTACTGGACACATGTCAAGTGTAGATGCTAATTTTGGTGAACACATTGCCCATTATGATGGAATTACTGGTGGATTTTTTGCACAACTAGACCCATCAGATGGCGTTTTTGATTGGGTAAAAGTTCTTGATCTTAGAATTACGGTTACAGGTCTAATAAAAGAAGAAAACTGTCATATTGCTGTTGATGATAATGCTATCTACATTTCTGGTAGTTATTATGAGTATGCAAATTTTGGCGAATCTATTAGTTTTGATAATGAAGGAGAAAATGGATATATTGCAAGTTATACAAAATCTGGTAACCTAAACTGGGCATACGAAGTTGTTACTGAATCGGGCGGAATTCCTTGTTCTTTGTCTGTTTCTGATGGTAATGCTTATATTGTAGGAAATTATGTTACTAGCGTGACGATAAATGAAAATGAATTAGTTGGAACTCCTCCAGGTGGAATGTTTATAAATCTTTCAAATGCTTATATTTATTCTTTTTCTGCATCAGGGACTATTAATTGGGCTAAATCCATTGATGCATATTACGCATCTTCAATTGATGCTGGATCGGCAGTTGCAAATGGAGTTGCAGCGTTCGACGACTATGTTTATTTGTCAGGAAGCTTTACAAAAACTATCGAATTCCCTCCTTATGAAGTTACATCAAACAATTCTGTAGATGTGTTTCTTGCAAAGATAAATATTTTAGGAAATGCAGTAGAATCCGAAAAATTAAATTCTAAGCTACAGGTTTATCCTAATCCAGCAAATGATTTTATCTATGTCAATACCGAAACAGAAAATGATTTCTCATACACCATTGTTGATTTAAGCGGCAGATGCATTATCTCGCAGCAATCCAATAATCAATCAGAAGCTATTAACATTAGTAAATTAAATTCTGGAATTTATTTTCTTAACATCACAATTGGTGGTAGAGAAATAACAAAAAAAATCGTGAAGAACTAATTTAGATCAACAATTTTCCGCAAATTAAGTCATCAGAAATGATGGCTTTTTTTGTGTGTAATTAGAATAACAATGTGGATGAGTTAAAAATTATAAGAATTTAAAATTTATTTAGGTCTATGTGATGAAATGCGAAAAAACGTTTATGTCCGAAGGACAAAAAAAAACAGTATAGTTTGTTGTTTTACGGACATTAAAGCCCTCTGGGCTATAAAAAAAACCAGCGTCCGACTGAGCGCCGATAACTATCGGTGCCGAAGTCTGGCGGGTATATATGTAAGTAAAACTTAAACATCAATAGATATCTGATTACCAGTGAGCAAGTAACAATAAATTAGAATAAAAGTTTTCCGATTTGATAAACTCCAAATGCGACAAGCCAAGCAATGCCAGTAGTATAAACTGCTGAGAAAATAGCCCATTTTAGTTTTTTGGATTCTTTCCAAATTGCAGAAATTACGGCAATACACGGAAAATAAATAAGCACGAACATTATAAAAGCTAATGCAACAACTTTATCAAACACTTTTGCTCCAGCTTTTGGTCCCGAAGAATAAGTCTCTGCTTTAAGTTTATCTTGCAATGCTCCGCTCCCATTTTCATCATTAGCCTGATACAAAACGCCCATTGTGCTAACTGTAATTTCTTTTCCTACAATGCCAGTAAGAATAGAAACACTCATTTTCCAGTCAAATCCTAATGGTTTCATGGTTGGCTCAATAAACTTCCCAATTTGTCCGATGTATGATTTTTCGTGATGCTCGCTATCCTTTTGCAACTGAAGCGAGTCTTTTACATGAATATCTGTTGTGTTTGAAATAAGCTTATCATAGTCCTTAACATACTCTACATTTTTTGGAAAATATCCCAGCAACCAAATCAAAACAGAACCAATTAAAATGACTCCACCAATTTTCTTAAGATATTCCTTACCTCTATCCCAAGTGTAGTTAAACAATAATTTGGCTGTAGGTTTACGGTAAGGCAACAACTCCATAATATATGGAACTTCCTTTTGTTTAAGGATAGTTTTACTAAAGAACAAAGATACAATCAGAGCTAGTATTATTCCAAACATGTAAATTCAAAATAACATTAAAACAGGGTGCTCTGGAAAAAATGCAGAAATTAATAGAATATAAACTGGCAATCGTGCAGAACAAGACATAAATGGAACAATCATCATTGTAAGAATTCGGTCACGTTTATTCTCCATTATTCTGGTGCTCATAATAGCAGGTACGGTACAGCCAAAACCCATTATCATAGGAATAAACGATTTTCCATGCAGACCAATTCTGTGCATGTATTTGTCCATCAAAAAAGCAGCACGCGACATATAGCCGGTACTTTCGAGAAAGCCTATAAAGAAAAATAATATGAAGATATTAGGAAGAAAAACTAGCACTCCTCCTACTCCATCAATAGCGCCGTTAAGTATCAAATCTTTCAAAAATCCAGCTTTTAGTATTCCATCGAGATAGGTAGTCAACCGATGAACACCAGACTCTAACCAACCCATTGGATATTTTCCCAATTCAAAAGTTGAATAAAAAGTTAAAGCCATAAAGGCAATAAAAATCGGAATTCCAAAATATTTATGCGTAAGTATTTTGTCGAGTTTTTGCGAAGCTGTTGCATCCTCAGAAACAGCCGAGATTTCATATAAAGCCCCACGAATATAAGCTTTACGCGCTTTTTTTATTATGGTAAAAATATGATCATTATAAAGTCCTTCTAACCGCGAAATTTCTTTCTTAGCTTTTGACTTTATATGCGCATAGGACGGTAAATCTTCAAACAATTTTAAAACCAACGGATCTTTTTCGAGTAAACCAAGAGCTAAAAATCGTGGAGAAGCAATAAAATCCTGTTTTGATAAACTCTTTAAATATTTTTTTAGAACAGAAATAGAACTTTCGATTTCACGTCCATAATTTACATGCACATGCCGTACAAAAGGCTCTACATCATTATGAGTTTTAATAATTGTGCGCAAAAGCACTTTACGATCTTCGGCATTTTGCTCATCATTACAATCCGAATATTTGATTATTGGGATTCCGATAAGCTTGCTCAACAACTTAAAATCGGGAGGATTTCCATTAGAAGAATCATCATTAAAATTACGGAGAGCTAAAATTATTTTAGCATCCATATCAATAAACTGAGACACTAAGAACAAATCAGACTCTAGATTTTCATAATCTATTATTCCAACAAAAATATCGGGAAAGTTCGTTAATACTTTATTTCGCAGTTTTTTCCTGTCGTAATCATCACCCTGAATCGTAGAAACTGAGGGTAAATTAACTACATTAAATCTATAATCTTCAAACTCGTACTTTTCTTTTCCCTCAAAAAGATTTACACATTGCGTAATATCACTTTTAAAGACATCAACACAAATCTCGGTACTATCAAAATGAAGTTTCTGTTTTAATTCGTTATCGTTTGAATCTATAAATTTAATAAAATGTAAATTTGCAGCTGGAAGTTTTTTCTTTTTTTTGCTATCGCTAAACTTAAAAGCATACTGCCCAGAACTGTTTTTCGACAGGAACGTTAGGCGTTTTTCTGCTTCTATTCCAAGTCTTTGAACTCTTCTGCGAACACCCCACCTACCAGTTATTTTCGATACTGTGTATTCTTTATTTAGTAATATTTCTTGTTCAACTACCATTGGCGCAAATTTATACTTAATCTAAATAGTAACAAAATAAATTATATCTAAATAAGCAATAAGAATCAGTAAATCGAGTAATTAATCTTTAGTGTGACAATTCATCAAACAATGACTACAGTCCGAAAATTCGCCACGTAATCTAGAATTAATCAAACCAGAAACTCTTTCTCTCAGAGGAGCAATATTTATTTTAAGCAGAATATCATTAGCAAAAGCAAACATCAGCATTAGACGAGCTTCTTTGCTATTTATTCCCCGTTGACGAAGATAAAACATTGCACTTTCATCAAGCTGTCCAACCGTTGCGCCATGGCTACATTTTACATCATCGGCATAAATCTCCAGTTGAGGTTTGGTTCTCATTTTTGCTTCAGGAGTAAGGCAAAGATTACGATTTGTTTGATATGCTAGAGTTTTTTGTGCATCCTTGCGAACAATAATTCGTCCAGTAAATGCTCCTTTAGATTTATCGTCAAGAATTCCTTTGTAAAGTTCGTTGCTAGTACAATTAGGAACGAGATGGTCGATAAATGTATAATTATCAAGCCTTTGTTCTCTATCAGTAAGATTTAATCCATATAAATTTGCCTCTGCATATTCGCCAGCCAATTTTGCAAATAAATTATTTCTAATTATTCCGCCATGCAATGATAACACATGAGAATTAACACGAGAATACTTATCTAGCTTAATAAAATGCGAATTTATAACTCCAGATTTATTAGGTTCGTTTTGCAAAGCATGATATTGAAGATTTGCATTTTCGCCAACATAAGATTCTGAAACATCAATAACAAAATTATTACTATTATTTAATGTATGATCGCAAATTACCAGGGACAATTCGGCACTTTTATCTAAAATAAATAGATTACGCTTAAAAATATTTTTGTTTCCGAATCCGTGGGTAAGATTTACAAGTTGAATAGTTTTGTTAACTTTAGTATTTTGAGGCACGTAAATAAACAAGCCATCATCCGCCAACATAGTATTTAAAGCAACAAGGCCATCATCAACTTCACTAGCATATTCGTTATAATACTTTTCAAATATCTCTTTGTGTTTTACTTTTGCCTCTTTCAAACCGCAAACAATAACGCCAGGAGTCAAGTCTTCAATTGGTTTATTATCCTGATAATACTCTCCGTTTGAAAGCAAAACAACGTGAGTATCCATTTCTTCGACTGCGCATTGAAAAAAAGAATTCAAATCGACAAGAGAATTTCTTGAGTTCATTGTAAATTCATAATCCTGCTCGCAAATCTCAGTTATTCCAGCGTATTTATAATTTTCATTCTTATGATCTGGAATACCCAATTTTTTAAATTTTTCAAACGCATTTTTTCGAGCAGAGTGTACAAATTCTGAATCTACAGATTTGTAATCCGCTGCATGAGTTTCGAAAATATTTATATATTTTTCAAATGTTTTTTGAATGTCCATAATAGTTTTTTTTATTGGCCCAATTCCTCTTTAATCCAGTTATATCCTTTTTCTTCGAGTTCGTAAGCGAGCTCTTTTCCGGCAGATTTCACAATACGGCCTTCGTATAAAACATGAACAAAATCTGGAACGATAAAATCGAGCAATCTTTGGTAATGAGTAATAACAATTACAGCATTATCAGCAGTTTTAAGTTTATTAACTCCATTAGCAACAATTCGTAATGCGTCGATATCTAGTCCAGAATCGGTTTCGTCGAGAATCGCCAATTTAGGTTTAAGCATTGCCATCTGAAAAATCTCGTTTCTTTTCTTTTCGCCACCAGAAAAACCTTCGTTAACAGAACGATTAGCAAGATCCGATTTTAACTCAACAAGACTCTGCATTTCGCGCATATATTTAAGGAATTCTCCAGATGTCATTGGAGCCTTTCCATGAAATTTGCGTTGCTCGTTAACAGCAGTTTTCATAAAGTTAATAATGCTAACACCTGGGATTTCCACAGGATACTGAAAGCTAAGAAAAATTCCTGCTTTAGCTCTTTCCTCAACACTTAATTCCTGAATATCTTTACCGAGGTATGAAATATCGCCTTCGGTAACTACAAAGTCTTCTTTACCAGCTAAAACTGCCGCCAAAGTTGATTTTCCAGAGCCATTAGGACCCATAATCGCATGTATTTCACCTGGTTTAACTTCAAGATTTACACCTTTTAAGATTTTCTTTCCGTTAATTTCTGCATGTAAGTTTTTGATAACCAACATAATATGTAATTTATTTAGTTAAAATTTTATTTTTTAATCTCATTTCCATCCCGTGTCTTATTCCGGGTGATACAAAATCTTTTACGTTATTAAAAATTACTTCTATCTCCCCTTTTAATTCAGGATATTCGTTTGCGACTCTCATTAAAAACAAAAACGAAGTGCCTCGAACAGAAGATTGAAGTTTATTATTTTGCAAATAATCAAAACAAATATCAAACATCTCACTCGTTTGTGTTTCTGTGAGTTTTAGATTGTAAATTGTTTTTAAAATTTCTCGAATATGTCCATGAACTGTAATATTATCAAGCGAATTTATTAATACTTGAGAATACTGATCTAGTTCTCTGGCATTTTTTTGAGAATAATGATGTATAATCCACGCTGCCCTCCAAGCATATTCTTTATTAGAAACAGCATAAGCCACAAATTCTTTTACAATCTGTGGATTTCCTACAAGTGCCGCGCTATAATTTTTTACAGCGGGACTCATAACTGAGATTATTTCTAATATTTTTTGGTCTGCTACAATCATTATCCTACACTACCTTCTAAGCTGATTTGTAATAATTTTTGAGCTTCAACAGCAAATTCCATTGGTAATTTATTAATTACTTCTCTGGCGTATCCGTTAACGATTAATCCGATAGCATCTTCGGTGGATATTCCACGTTGATTGCAATAGAAAATCTGATCTTCGCTAATTTTTGATGTCGTAGCCTCATGCTCAACAATGGCCGTATCATTTTCCACATCAATATATGGGAAAGTATGAGCGCCGCATTTATCACCCAACAATAAAGAATCGCACTGCGAAAAATTTCGAGCATTAGCAGCATTCTTTGCAACTTTTACCAATCCACGATATGAATTTTGACTTTTACCAGCAGAAATCCCTTTGGAAACAATTGTACTACTAGTATTTTTGCCAAGATGAATCATTTTTGATCCAGTATCGGCTTGCTGATAGTTATTTGTAACAGCCACAGAATAAAATTCCGAAACTGAATTATCACCTTTTAAAATTGTACTAGGATATTTCCAAGTAACAGCAGAACCAGTTTCAACCTGCGCCCAGCTAACTTTTGAATTATCGCCTTTACAAATTGCACGTTTAGTTACAAAATTAAAAATACCACCTTTCCCCTCTTTATTTCCAGGATACCAATTCTGCACAGTAGAATATTTTACTTCCGCATTTTTCATGGCAATAATCTCAACAATAGCAGCATGTAACTGATTTTCATCACGTTGAGGAGCAGTACAACCTTCCATATAACTAACATAGCTATCTTCGTCGGCAATTATAAGAGTACGCTCGAACTGACCGCTATTCATTGCATTTATTCTGAAATATGTTGACAATTCCATTGGACATCTAACGCCTTTTGGAATGTAACAAAACGAACCGTCGCTAAAAACAGCAGAATTAAGTGTTGCAAAAAAGTTGTCGCCATAAGGAACGACCGAGCCCATATATTTTTTCACTAAGTCGGGATGATTCTGCACTGCTTCGGTAAATGAGCAGAAAATAATTCCTTTCTCTGCAAGAGTTTCCTGAAAAGTAGTTTTTACTGAAACACTATCCATTACGACATCCATTGCGACACCAGAAAGTTTCTTTTGCTCGTCGAGTGGAATACCGAGTTTGTCGAAAGTAGCCTTTATTTCTGGATCTATTTCATCGAGACTTGCATATTTTGCTTGCTGCTTTGGCGCAGAATAGTAAATAATATCCTGATATTTAATTTCTGGAATTTCGAGATGAGCCC
>JBBQCZ010000116.1:0-12702 GCA_038319215.1 Bacteroidales bacterium
GAAACTCCGTAAATTAATGAAGATGTTGTAAAATTCCATGTTGCCGACCAATCAGAAGTATCAACTGCATTTTTTGCTGCTGCTCGCCAATAATATTTAGTGTTAAAATATAAATTTGAAACATAAATATCCGATGAATTAGCAATGGTTGTTCCATTTACTAATAATGCTGAGTTAAAGTTTGAGCTTGTATCTAATTGATATAAAAATCCAGTATTACCAGTAATAGTACTCCAGTCGATTGCTACAGCAACGGCTTGACCTGTTGCTCCGTTTGATGGCGAAACTCCGTAAATTAATGAAGATGTTGTAAAATTCCATGTTGCCGACCAATCAGAAGTATCAACTGCATTTTTTGCTGCTGCTCGCCAATAATATTTAGTATTAAAATATAAATTCGACACATAAATGTCCGACGAATTAGCACCAGTAACTCCATTCACAAGTATTGGCGAATTAAAGCTTGAGCTTGTATCTAATTGATAAAGATAACCAGTATTTCCAGTAATCCCAGACCAATCAAGTGTCAAAGTAACAGCCTGACCTGTGCTACCACTTGTTGGAGATACGTTGGTCACATTTCCGACAGTTGTAAAGTTCCACGTTGCCGACCAAGCCGATGTATCAACTGCACTTTTTGTTGCAGCTCGCCAATAATATTTGGTGCTAAAATATAAATTCGACACATAAATGTCCGATGAATTAGTACCAGTAACTCCATTCACAAGTATTGGCGAATTAAAGCTTGAACTTGTATCCAATTGATACAAATATCCAACATTTCCGGTTACAGTACTCCAATCTAAAGTTACAGAAACGCTCATACCAGTTGCCCCATTTGTTGGCGACACATTTACCGGTGAACTTATTGAAAAAGCAACGCTTACATTCAAAAGCATAACCAAAACGAATAACACTACATTCCTCATAATCAAATATTTAAGCGTAAATAATTGTGTAAAAATAACAAATAAAACAAGATAAAAAGCGAGTACCTTGACAATTATTAATGGAGTGTGGCTATATTAATAAAAATGTCAACATTTGTATAAAATGTTGACATAAATATTAAGTAATATTAGATTTATTTTTTTCGGGTAATTCTAAACTCTAAAGGAAGGTTACCATTTTGTATCAAGGCTGCTAAGTCTCTAGCTTCTTGCTTGGAAAAGTTTCCAGTTATAGTGCATTTTCCTCCCTCAATTTTATTCATGATTTTTGGCGAACTATAAACAATTCCATCAACAACTATCGAAAGATTTTTACCAATATTTTCAGAAGTTAAATTACTAAATAATTTCGAGCCTTCTTCCGAGAATTCTATCATAACTTCTGGAGTATTAGTATTATTATCCAACTGGCCGTATGATTTTTCAATGTTTGAACCATCAATAGAATTAGTTTTATTCAGCAAATGCAACTCCCACATTATATTTTCGTTGGTATTTCTACTCCAAGCAATTTCCAAATCGGCAAACTCTGTGCTGGCCAACATTGTATTCCTAAAAATACTGTCTACTGTATTTTTTTCGCAATCAGAAACCTCAAGTACACAAGTCTCGCTATTAAACGAAGCTCTTGCAGAGCCATTGTATATAAGGCTAAGTTTATCACTATCTAAAAGTTTATTCAAAGCTTGCTCATTTTCAAATGGAAGAAAAAGTCCTAAACTACCCTTAGCTGTAATCAATGATTTAGCTGCCAAAAAATCACTCTCCGATTTAAACACAACACTAATTGTTTTATCATCCTTGAGTCTCAATTTATACCAGAAACCAGCCGAATTTAGCCTGTTTTTCAAAACAATTACAGACTTTACTATATCTGTTTTTTTTGCAGGTTTTTCTAAAGATTCAAGAATTATTCTCACATTATTCCGTCTAAAAATTGGCGGAATGGCAGATATAAAAATACTGCTCAACATAATCACTAATAATATATATTTTATTGATTTCATAATTTTAATTTTTAATTCGTTAATAAACAATCTAAATCATTAATTAGATTGTAAAATTTATAATTCTCAATTTAAAAAATCATGAAAACGTGGATAATCCAAAAGATTATTGATAAAACACAAATTTAGATTTTGCTCGTCAATTAATCGTTTAAACTTGATGAAGTCTAATGTTAAAAATTTAAATTCCGACTTAACAACAAGTGTGAAAAACAACTCGTAATTTGCTGGATTAGAAATATAATTTTTCATAACCCCGACAATTCCAATCCAATTTTGGTTATAATCAGGAAATACATTTGAATCTATCTGTAATGGAGCAGTTTTTACAATTTCATCGTTAAAGAAATGAAGTCTAGTAAGTTGTGAGCTTCCATTATCTTGATTTGCGTATGTAGAGGATGAGAAAAACAATCCAAAAAACATAATAATCAAACATAGGTTGATAATTTTTATGGCAGTATTTTGACTATTATTCTTCATCTGAGCGCAAATATAAAAAAAATCATTAAATAATTTTTAATTAAACAAAAAAACAAAAATATTCATACAACGATTTAGTTTTATCAACTGTCTTTAAGGCGAATAACACAAGATTTTTTGATATTAAATCGAAAAATTTAATGATTAAAACTGCCAAAACCATGAACAGATATTTGAAAATATTGCTTAGCATACTGTTTATTACGACCGCTAATTTTCTCTTTTCGCAAGAAATCTGTAACAATGGTATTGATGACGATGGCGATGGATTAATAGATTTAAACGATACCGAGGATTGCTTTTGCGATAGTATTATTACAAACGAGATTCCATCATTAATTCCAAATCCATCTTTTGAAAGTTATTCTTGCTGCCCTGAAACATTTTCATCTCTCGACTGTGCAAACACATGGATACAAGCGTCGCAAGCTACTAGTGATTATTTTAACACCTGCGGATTTACGGGTATTGCACCGTTGCCCTTTCCCGATGGTAACGCCGCAGCAGGATTAATCTGCACCGATAATTATTCAGAATATATTGGTGCCTGTCTTAACTCAACGATGCAAGCAGGCGAATCATATCAGATACAATTTGATCTCGCTTTTGATGTTATTACAGACATAGGCGAACACTCTCCAACCTACCCTGTTACTCTACCTCCAATAAACTACACAATTTTCGGAACATCGAGTTGTTCTGACTTACCTTTCGCAAGTGTAGGATGCCCAATTGGTTTTGGGAATTGGCAAGTATTAGGTTATGTAAGTGTGAACCCAAATGACATTCACGGAACCTGGGGAAATTATAGTATTACAGTTACCCCAACAACAAATATACGAGCAATTGCATTAGGTGGTCCTTGTGATTTACCTCCTGGAGGAGAATATAATGCTGGACTAGGGACAAAATTACCATATTTCTTTATTGACAATTTGATACTTAACGAATCGTCGTTGTGGGGAGTTCCAATTTCTGCGACAGGTGAATATTGCAACAATAATCTTGTATTAAGTGTAAGTACAAATGCAATAGAAACGGTTCAATGGTATCTCGATGGAGTTGCAATAGATGGTGAGTTCTTTAATGAATTAGATGTTTCTGGAAACGACTATCCAATCGGAACTTATACTGTAATGATTTCCGACTTTTTTAATTGCGCAACTGGAGAAATAACAATTACCTCTTATGATATAGACATTTATGATATTGATGACATTTTCTCTTGTCATGAGATTTATTTACCACCAATTACAGGATACAATCTTACTGGTAATCAAAATTATTACACACAACCTGGCGGAAATGGGCAAATTGTAACCTCTCCTATCACTCAAGCCATGATGGTATACGCATACGACGCTTATGGAATTTGTTATGATCAAGAAGGCTTTTACGTAAACCCAAATAATGCACCTAATGTATTTGATATTCCAGACTTACATTATTGTGGAGTTTACACTCTTCCAACAATTACAGGAACTAATCTATCTGGCAATCAACATTACTACACTGGTCCTAATGGCACAGGAAGTATCGTTAACTCACCAGTATCGGTATCGCAACAAATATATATTTATGATGGAAATTCAGAATGTTACGATCAAGAAAGCTTTAATGTTACGATCCACGATATTCCAAGCATTTCCGAAATTGAAGACATTTACGGGTGTAATTCTATAGAGTTACCAGAAATTGAAGGATTATTTTTAACTGGAAATCAAAACTATTACGCATCTCCGAACGGTCAAGGTAGCATTATTAATCCGCAGATTAATTATTCGCAGATTATTTATGCTTATGATGCAAATGAGTTTTGTTCTGATAACCAAGAAATTAGAATTACAATTTATCAACAACTTCCAACTTTTGCAGGCGAAAATTTATTCACATGTGGAAATTCAATTATTCTTGAAGCAACGCCTAGTATTGCAGGATCAAGTGGTACGTGGACTGGCCCTGGCGTTATTGAAAGTCCAAATGAAGCGATTACATTAGTTAGCAATTCTTATGGTACTTACACATACTACTGGCACGAAACGTTTGAAACTTGCGAAGGTAACGATTCCACAATTATTAGCTTTATTGAATCGCCAAATCCATTTATAACTACAAGCGTTGATACTGTATGTTCAAACAATTACGAATTACATGTAGAAAACGTAAGCAACTCAGGGTTTTGGACAGCATTTAATGCTAATACGAATGTTGTTTTAAATCCAGCACCATTATATTTACCATCAATATATAGTCCAGACATAACCACTACAATAGGAAATTTTAATGGTCCAAAATTAGACGTTTTATTTGTCTGGACAGAACAAAATCAAGTACAAGGAAATATTTGTAGCACAACAGCAGAAGCGACAATTAGTTTTGTTAAACAGCCTATTGCTAGTGTTGGAGCTGTTGATGAAGCCGAAACTTGCGGCATGATTTTTACAGGATTAAATGCCGATATGACAGGCTGTGAATGGGCACATGTTGAATGGATTTCTCCAGAAACTTCATGTATTTTCGGGAATTGCACTCTCCAACACACCTCTGCCACATTGTTAAACGATGGCGTTTTTGGAGATTCTGCTTTTGTTAGAATTCCTTTTTTATTAACTATCAATAATTATGGTTGTTCTGATATCGACACAATGTGGGTAACATTTTACGACAGACCTCGAGCAAATGCAGGATTAGACGGAGCTATTTGCGGATCTGAATACAATTTAGGCGCAATTTACGAATTTGATCAAAGCAACAATTACACACCTACAGGTATCTGGTCAACACAACATGATTTTATGAATATAGAATTTCCTAATTCTGATTCAACACCAGTAAATACATCGGAATTTGGTATCTTTAGTTTTATTTTTAGGGAAAATAATACAAATTTAAGTTCTTGTTTTTCAACAGATACTGTAACAATTGAATTTTTAGAAATTCCAATAATTGATGCAGGAGTTAACGCCATAGTATGTGGACATTGCACAGAACTAAACGCAATAAGTGCAGATTTTTATGGCACATGGCTCCCAACACCTGGAGCAAGTTTTACAGACTATTCTTTACCAAATACTCAAGTTTGTGTTCCTGCCGATGGTGGTGAATTTATTTTCACGTGGATAGAAAGCAATCAAGCAATTACTAGCACACTTTCTTGCACATCGATAGATGATGTAACTTATTCATTCTTTAAGATGCCTGATGCGAATATTTTAACAGATGAATCCGACACAATTACTTGCGGCTATACATTTCCTAGGCTTCGTGCCGAAAACCCAGGATCTGGAATTGAAGCTTACTGGTATTGCGAAAGTTCTGGAGTTGATTTTGGAAACCCATTTTCAAATAATACTTGGGTAGATGTTTCCGCTTATGATTGCTATAATTTTTATTGGATCGAACAATCAGGTCCAGAAAACATGCCCGGATTTTGTAACGATACAGCTGGTCCGATAAATATCTGTTTTATTCAAATACCTGATGCAAATGCAGGATTTGACACATTGTTTTGTGGTTTAAATGGAACACTTCATGCTATTCCTAGTGTAGGAACCGGTGTTTGGACCTCGCCAACAAATTTAAATATTAACATTTTAGAGCCTCACAATCCTAATTCACAAATAGCTTCATTAATTTACAATACTGATGAAGAAACCGAAGATCATTTTACATTACTTTGGACTGAAGATAACGGATATGGATGCACAGATTATGAAGCAATTGATGTAATATTTGCTAGAATACCAGATTCTGAAATTACAATTATCCCACCTAAATGCTTTGGAGAACAAGCTACAATTGCAGCAAACGATAATAATGAAAGACAATATTCGTGGAATTTCTATAATGGAAATATTCAAAACAGTATTACAAATGAAAATGGAGGTTTCTACGAAAACTTTGTTCAGTGGAACTCTACAGACACCATTCATCCAATTAGTCTAATCGTTACAAATCAATGGGGATGTCAAAGTCCAATTAATATCGATACTGTTGCGGAACCAAAAATTCCAAGAATTTCATTAACAATTATTGCAGACACATGCAGTTTAGGTAAAGGTGGAATTATCTTTCAAGCTGATACTCTAAACACATTTTTCTGGATAGATCCAACAATTGGACCAGCTAATGGAACTGTTATTACATCCATAAATAATTTACCAACAAATACATATCCAATCCAAACATCTTATCTAACAGCAAATATCGAAAACTATTCATATTACATTAACACTTTCGGAACTGCAAATTGTATCGACACTTTATTCTACGAAATCCCCACTATTGGAATGATTAAAGCCGAAATGTCAGTATCTGCTGACATAATTACTTCTGAACTTGTTGCACCAAATGCAAAGGTGATATTTCAAAACACATCAGACTATGATGACGTGAGAAAAAGATGTGAGTGGCATTTTGGAGATGGTACAACTTTAAAAAGTTGCGAGGAGCTTATAGAACATGTTTATACAGAAGCAAATTGTTACGAACCATTCTTAATAGTTATGAATAGAGACTTGCCTGAATGCCGCGACACTGCTTTTCTGGATGCTTGTATTACAATAGATAAGGCTAGCAAATTAGAAATCCCAAATATATTTTCTCCAAATGGAGATGGAATAAATGACTACTTCCAAGTAAAAGCTCAAACTTTAAAATTATTTAATGGCACTGTTGTAAATCGCTGGGGAGTAACAATATTTGAATGGACAAATTGGGAAGATTATGAAAAAGGCTGGGATGGAAAGCTAAGTGGCGGATCAAAAGCCTCTTCTGGAGTTTATTATTACATCATTAATGCCGAAGGGTTCGATGGCGAAATTTATCAGTCAAATGGAGCATTTCACCTTATGAGAGAATAGAAAAATTATCTGTCGTTACATTATGTAATCGATCGAATTCGTTTTAGCAAAAATGTTTTCTCTTTCAATAATATCTTATTATTTTTAAGTATATTTGCGACACATAAAACCTATTTTATGAAAGAGGAAAACAAGACCGTAAATGCCTTGTGGATTGGGAAAACCCTTTCACCAACCGAACTATTAACTATTCATTCATTTATTGAGAACAATCATAACTTTGTCTTGTGGGCCTACGATTCTATTGATACAAAATTACCCGAAGGAACTATTCTTAAAGATGCAAACGAGATATTTCCACGAAAAAATGTATTTTGCTACAAATATTCAAATCAGTTTGGGCACGGTAAAGGAAGTTATGCAGGATTTAGCGATATTTTTCGATATAAATTATTATACTTGTATGGTGGATGGTGGACAGATATGGATGTAACTTGCCTTAAACCTCTCGATTTTGAGGAAGAATATGTGTTTCGCACCCATCATGCTTTGCCATTGGTAGGAAACATTATGAAATGTCCTAAGAATAGTCCTCTAATGAAAAAATGCTTTGAAGAAGCTGTTGCAAAAGTTGATCAAAACAATCGTGATTGGCACTTACCTATTCAAATTTTAGTTGACAATGTTTCAAAATTTAAGTTAAGTCATTACATTAAAAGTTTTTCAAACCCCGACAGTTGGAATTTAATCCGAAAAATGCTTAAAAGTGATTACAAAATACCAGAAGAATGGTATGTTATTCATTGGGTAAATGAAGAATGGAGACGTAATAAAATTAGCAAATCTGTTTTTTTAAAGAAATCTCTATTCTTAAAAATGACAGAAAAATACAATGTTGATATTTCTACAGCGAAACATTATCAGGCAATTAGAATGAAATTTAAACTTACAAAACTTAATTTTGGCTTAGGTCTTATAGCGTCAAAAATCAAGAAGTAAACATATACCCTGTCAAGTCAAAAAAAAATATTTTTTTAATACATTTTTTTAGTAAATTTACTAAATGATTAATAAATATTTTCCAATATGAAAAAATTCTTACTTAACATTCTAATATTATTATCTTTTTCAAGCTTGATTATCGCCCAACCTTATGATGAAGATATACAATTGTTTTCCATCAATTGTCCAAATGGCAACTATTATTATGGAAGTGAATTGCAGTTTCCGTCTGTTACAATTAAAAATATTGGCTTAAATCAGATTGAGCAAGTAAATGTTTATTATAGTATTGATGATAATGCAGAAGTAATGAGAAATATTACTGGTATGGCATTGATGACCAATCAAACTAGAAACATCCTTTTCTCCCAAATTGAATTAACACCAGGAAATCATACAATTTCTGCCAGAGTCGAAATTATTGGTTATACTGATGAAAATATCTCCAATAATGTTTTGAATGCAAACTATTATTATGGTGGACCTGACATTGGAACTGTAATTATTTCGGCACCAAGCTCTGACTATTGTGGATTTGGACAACTTTCTCCTGCGGTTTGGGTGAAGAATTATTCAAACATTTCTATTAATACATTTACAGCTTATTATAGACTTGATTTTTACCCAGTTGTATCGCAAAACTTTACAGAAACGATAGCGCCAGGCGACAGCGTTCTAATTAGTTTTAATCCTTTGTATATTAGTTCTGGAGATCATTCAATTCAATTTGGCTGTTCTAATCCCAATGGTATTCTAGACTCAAATTTATCTAATAATAGTATTGGAACAAATTTTAATTTTTCTAACGGGAAGCATATTTTAATTTCAATCCTTACTGATAGTTATGGCGGTGAGACTTCGTGGGATTTGAAAAATGCACTAAATCAAATTATTGCAAGTGGCTCTGGTTTTGCGGCAAACACATTGTATGAATATAATTTATGTCTTAATACAGAATGTTTTTTATTTACAATTTATGACTCTTTTGGTGATGGAATTTGCTCAGGTTTTGGTAATGGGTACTATAAAATCGAAGATGTAGATGAAGATTTAGTAATTGGTACAGGTTGTAACTTTACCAATACTGCTACTGTTAACTTTTGTGTAGAAACTCCTCCCGGGCCTCCTATCGCAAATTTTTACCACGATAATACCGACAATTGTACAGGAGAGGTAGCTTTCTTAGACAATAGTGCTTGTAATCCTGCAGCCACAGCTTGGTTGTGGAATTTTGGAGATGGCTCTACCTCTACAGAACAAAACCCAACACATACTTACATTATAAATGGGTACTACTCTGTAGGTTTACAAGTTACCAACTCAAACGGAACTTCTCAATTAACGATACCAAATTTTATTGAAATTAACAAAACCGCACCGCCTCTAGTTGAGGATGAACATTTTTGTTTTGGACAAAATGTAAGTTTCTTTGCTCCTATTGGCGTTGATCAGCTAAATTGGTACTCAACACCAAATGAAACAACTCCAATTCAAAGCGGTACAAACATGAGTTTTGCTGGATTAACAAACGACACATCAATTTACTATGAATATGTTGTACAACCAGAAATAAATTATGTTGGGCTTACAGACAATTCTGGTGTTGGCGGTTATTTCAACTTTTCAATTGATAGAGTTGTTTATTTTGATGCATTAACCGACATTGTTATTAAAACAGCCACCGTTTTTGCTAGTGGAGAGGCAAATAGAACATTTACCTTAAAAAACTCTGTTGGAACTACAATTGACACTAGAGTTATCAATATTCCAGATGGTGAAAGTGTTATCACTCTAGACTTTGAAATTCCACAAGGGAATAATTATGCTATTCATTTAAATACCGTAAACTACTTATCATACACTGGCGATTATGGTGGTCCAAATGTTGGGTATCCATTTACGGTTCCAAACGTAATTAGCATTACAGGCAATAACTTTGGAAATAATTTTTGGTATTTTTTATATGATATTGAAGTACAAACAGGATTAGGTGGCACCTGTATTTCTAACAGAGCAGAAGCTATGGCAATTATGTCTCCTCAAATTGTTTCTATTGGTAACGATACTTTGATTTGCAACGGAAATAGCATAAACTTAAGTCCTGCACTAGATTATACAAATTACACATGGAGTACTGGCTCTCATGAATCTTCTGTTGAAATTGCAAATTCAGGGGAATATTCCGTAACTGTAGTTGACGAATATACATGCACAGCCACCGGATCGGTTGATATTACAATTGCTGATGAGCTTTTTTACGATGAGCACATTCAATATCCAAGTGTAATTGGCGGAAACGATGGAAGTATTGAAATCGAAATAATTTCTGGTAGTGAGCCGTATGAAATTGTTTGGGATAACTCAGCAACCGATTTTACACTTACAAATCTAATTGCTGGATATTATTACTACACAATTACTGATGGCGAGAACTGTGAACATACTGGAATAATTGAAATTTTCAGCTCTGTTGGCATTCTGGATAATATTGGACTGTTAATTGATGTTTATCCAAATCCTGCAACTAACAGTTTGACGATTGAAAACACTACGGATGAAAATTTACAAATAGTGATTTACGACCTAAATTCTAAATTATTGATAGACAAAATCACCCACAGCAAAGTTTCAGAAATAGACATTTCGGATTTTAAACCAGGGATATACTTCATAAATATAAAAGGTAAAGATTTTTCAATCAACAAAAAGATAATTAAAGAGTAAAAAAAAAGCACCAATTGGTGCTTTTTTTTTATCCTAAATAACTTTTAAGTAATTTACTTCGTGAAGAATGGCGCAATCTTCTAATTGCCTTTTCTTTAATTTGACGTACACGCTCACGAGTAAGCCCAAATTTATCTCCTATCTCTTCTAGTGTCATATCTTGACAAGCGATACCGAAAAACAACTTAACAATATCTCTTTCTCTCTCAGTTAAAGTTGCCAAAGCTCTATCAATCTCTTTTGCAAGAGACTCACTAATCAACTTTGAATCTGTATTTGGCAAATCAGAGTTTTCAAGCACGTCTAAAAGACTATTTTCCTCACCATTAACAAAAGGAGCATCAACAGAAACATGCCTGCCCGATACTCTTAAAGTATCAATAACTTTATCTTCAGGTAAATCAAGAACTTTTGCAAGTTCTTCAGAAGTTGGACGTCTTTCGTTCTCTTGTTCAAATTTAGAGAATGCTTTATTAATTTTATTTAGCGAACCCACCTGATTTAATGGAAGTCTTACAATTCTTGACTGCTCAGCCAAAGCTTGTAAAATAGATTGACGAATCCACCACACAGCATACGAAATAAATTTAAAACCACGAGTTTCATCAAATTTCTCAGCTGCTTTTATAAGTCCTAAATTTCCTTCATTAATTAAATCGGGTAAACTTAAACCCTGATTTTGATACTGTTTTGCTACAGATACAACAAATCTCAAATTTGCCCTAGTAAGTTTTTCAAGTGCAATTCTGTCTCCCTGTCTAATTCTTTGTGCGAGTTCTACTTCTTCATCAACCGTAATAAGTTCTTCTTTTCCAATCTCTTGTAAGTATTTATCAAGAGACGCACTCTCACGATTGGTAATCGACTTTGTAATTTTTAATTGTCTCATTTTTTTCTAATCCAATCTTTATTAATTATGTATTTACATGTAAATTTCGTTCTCAATACGAATTAAAAACAAAAAGGTTATGCTTTTAATGAATTTTTTATTTTTTTTCTCATTACTAAAACGAAACTACCTGACAATTATTTTACTAATCGTCAGGTAGCCTAAATATTTTTATGTGAAATTAAAACTTAAAACCTAAAGTTGTAACAATTCTACTCCTTTCTTTAATAATATCAGTTGCAGGACTGCTAACAGCATCAGATTCATACATAAAATAAGTGCTTTTTCCAGAGAGATAAGAATAAGAAACGTCAAAATACATATTGTCTGATCTTATTCCCAATCCACCGCTATAAACTAATGTAAAAGAATTTTTATTGATATGATCTGTTGAATATGGAGAATCATAATATGCACCACCAAGTCTAAATGCTAGAGGACCAAACCGGTATTCTAAACCAAGTTTTACGTTATGAGAGGCTTTATATTCAGTTCTTACATTGTCATTTTCATCAAAAAATCCATAGTCATAACTTCTTAATCTTGCTAATGAATAATCAACATATTCATAATCAACATTTACTAAAGCCACTTTATTTATGATAAATCCCATACTTGCATTTGCTCTAAAAGGAGAAGTTAATTCATAATCGAAACTCCCTGTTTGAGAATTATTTTCTTCAGATTTAGTTGGATCAACAAAAGAAGAGGTTAAAGATGTGTAATAATTATCGCGTAAATTGTAGAATGTTGGTGTATGAATTGCACCGCCCAATCTTACCCATGGAACTGGAGAGTATAAAACTCCAATTTTAAAATTTATACCAGAGCCTTTAGTTGAGAGG
>JBBQCZ010000117.1:0-12588 GCA_038319215.1 Bacteroidales bacterium
TTTTTGGAACGAGCAAAACCAATGGGTAAGTGAGCAACGCATTTTCCTTATCAAAACCGACAGCCTCGGCAACGATACATTAATTAGCGATATTTCGCCTATTGAATCAAAACCGATTACAGAATTTAAGCTTGAGTGTTATCCTAATCCTGCAAGCAGCGAGTTTTTTATTGATTTACCACAAGGTATTGAGGATGATGTATTGGAGATTTATTCTACAAATGGTAGTTTGGTTTTGCAGCAAACGGTTGGGGTTTTTAATAATCGTGTGGATTTGTGCAATGTAAAACCGGGGATGTATTTGGTGAGGTTGAGGGGGGAGAATTTGTATGGGAAGTTGGTGAAGGAATGAGGATTTTGGGCCTACACGCCCCTTTCATCCCTAAAGGGATTTAGGGGCAGGGATGGCAAAAAGAAGTAGAAGTAGTCGTAGTGGAATTACCAGAAAGCTAATTGTTCAATAGATTTGAAATTAAAAATAGCCACGATAGAAATTTCTAAACTTTAAGAAATTCCGTCGTGGCTAATATTCTTAGTCAAAACAAATCTATCCTTGAAAAACCTTATAAGGACAATAGTTTAGACAAATTCCGCAATTTGTGCATTTTTCTTTATCAATCATTGGGGTTCCGTCGTTTGCTTGTGTGATTGCACCTTTTGGGCAGGCAAAAATTGCCGGGCAACGATGGTTTTTAGGGCAACGTTGATCAACAACTGTAATCTCTCTCTTCATTTCTAAATCTGTTTTTAATGTTAATAATAAATAATTTTATTTTTCAAATGCAAAGTAGTGCTTATAATACTTCGTAAGAGTATATACTTGGATGACTAATCTTCCATCACAATTGTCAGTTTTACCAATAAGATAATACAAATTGGTTATCTCAGAAATGGTTTTTACTGCGCATCCATAACAACTTTTACAAGTGTTTCTTTGTCTTGCACACCAACAGCATTAAAAAGTGTTTTTCCGTTTTTGAAAATCATTATTGTTGGAATGCTTTGAATACCATAGCGATTTGCCAAATCTTCTTCTACGTCAACATCTACCTTAATTACGCGTACTTTATCGCCCAATTCGGTTTGAATTTCTTCAACAATAGGAGCCTGAACTTTACAAGGTTTACACCAAGTTGCATAAAAATCTACAATTACTGGCGTTGAACCATTTATAATATCATCAAAACTCTCAGTTCCATTTACAGTTTTAGTACTCTCTTCCTGAGTTTTTTTCTCACCTGTTCCATTGCAGCTCATTACCAATCCACCTATACCGATTGCAAAAGCTAAAATCATTAGTATTTTTTTCATCTTTTTAGTTTTATTCTTTATTATTATCTGATAATTCTTCCTTAACATTTTCTTTTTTGTCCTTTATAAACAATCCACTTACAAGATAGCCCATTACCAAGCCATATAGACTCGACAAATACCACTTCGACTGAATAGGACAATGACCAGAAGCACAGCCTACATATTTCCAATACAGTAAACCTCCTACTCCACCTAAAACAGTTATAACTATTCTAAAAATCAACTTCTTTTTAAATGTATCCATTCTATGTTTTTTAAAGGAACAAAAATACTTAGTATTTGTTTCTTCATCAGTGACTTAAGTTACAAATCAATCATTAAAAACAAATTTAACAATATTTTATAAATTCGAGAGTTTTATCAGGAATTATCAAAATAATGATTATTAATTTTGCCGCACAAAAATGCAGATATGAAATATAAAAATATTTTTATTGACTTGGACAGAACACTGTGGGATTTTGAAACAAACTCGGCTGAGACTTTTAAAGATATTTACTACAAACACAGCATAGATAAATTATGCAACTTTGATGAATTTTACAAAATCTATCGCAGCATTAACGATAAACTTTGGAGCGATTATCGCGAAAAACTTGTTTCCAAAGAGGTTTTAAGCTGGAAACGATTTTATCTAAGCATGTCGCATTTTGGTCTCGACAACGAAACAGTTGCAAAAAGCATGGGAGAAGATTATATTAATCTAAGTCCATTAAAAACCAAATTATTCCCATACACAACAGAGCTATTGCAATATTTATCCTCAAAATACAAATTATATCTGGTCACTAACGGTTTTAAAGAAGTTCAGTATTTAAAAATTAAAAATTGCAATATTGAACAATTCTTCGAAGGAGTATTTACATCAGAAGAAGTAGGGTGTAATAAGCCAAACCGCCAATATTTTGAATTTGTATTAGAAAAAACCGGTGCAACTCCCGAAAACTCAATTATTATTGGAGATGATATGGAAGTTGACATAAAAGGTGCAGCAAAATTGGATATTGACACAATTTGGTTTAATAACAATAACGAAACATCTGAGTTTACTCCTAATTACGAGGTAAAAACGCTTAAAGAAATAGTTGAAATTTTGTAACTAAAGCAGATATTTCTACGCAGTGAAATCTTTATATATCGCATGATAAAACACCTAAAGTTTTTGACTCATTACAGCCAACTACTACTGATTCTTCCGCCACAGCGCAGTCGAAATCCGCTCACTGAGACCATATCTTTCGGAATAGTCGAATTTCTGCTTCCTTAAAATCTAATATTAACTACAAAGTCGATATAATCAGGAACAAAGCTAAAACCATTAGGGATATTTGATGTGTAATAATTATCTGGATCTAAAATTTCTTGCTTCATACTATGGTAATAAACTAATTCTGGAGCATACTGAACTGAAATCACACAGTTTGGTGAAATATTTATATCAACACCAATAGTAAAATCGACACCTACTTTTAAGAAAGATGTTTTCCTAAACCCAACAGTTTCTGCATTAAGTGGATAAGCATTAACACTTTCAACTGGATAGCCAGCAAATGCTCTTTTATAATGATAGTAGTATTCACCAGTATAATGATATCCACCAATCAAACCGCCACCAATATAGAATCTATATCCAGGATTTGGGAAAGCAGCCTCAATACCAAGCCTAAAATCGTAGGTGTAAACATCGTAATAAAACTTTCTAAAAAGCAAACTGTCAGCAATAATAGTCTCAGTATCTGTCACAAGAGTATCAGTTGTTTTCGCTAGTATATCAATATTATCATAATCTTTATAAAAACTAATATAGTTTACACTTGCCCTCATGTTCATGTGATCGAAATAATGCTTGTACTGAATAAAAATCTTCGTACTTGGCAATCTTCCACCACCAAGAATCCCAAAAGCAGGAAAGACATTAAGTCCAATAAGATTTTTATTTAAAGTATCTACATAGGTGCTGTCATCTTGAAATTCCTGAACCGGAGTTTCAGTTTGAGCAAAAATCACTGCTACTGTCATGCAAAAACCTATCAATAATATTATCCTTTTCATATTCATATTTTATATGTTACAAAGTTAATTTATTTTAAAACGAAAAATAATCTTTTTAGTTGCATTATTAAAAAAAAAGGTTGGAAGACGGAAGATGGAAGCTGGAAGGGGAGTATTCAAAAACCTGTGTCATTTTATTAACCACGGTTTTTCTGCAGCTCAGAGCTTGAAAGGACGGATTCGATTTATATGTGTCTTCTCTCCCAACCACCCATCTTAGGCCTTCCAGCTTCCATCTCCCGTCTTCCAAATAGATATTCTTTGTGAAAAAAACTGAATGCATTGTAAATCAGAAAACTTTATTTATTTTTGAACGGAATAAATGAGGATTATTTTTTAAAACAATATACAATGAAAATTAAACATCAGTTGATTTTAATGAACTTCTTACAGTTCTTTATTTGGGGAGCCTGGTTAATTACCATCGGAAACTATTGGTTTGGCACAAAACAATGGTCTGGAGCCGAATTTGGTGTTATTTTTTCGACCATGGGAATTGCATCTTTGTTTATGCCAGCACTAACAGGTATGATTGCAGACAAGTGGATAAATGCTGAGAAGCTTTACGCTATTTTGCACATTTTAGGAAGCGCATGCTTATTTTTAATTCCACAAATAGATAGTCCTTCGGCATTTTTCTGGGGAATTTTAGCAGCAATGATTTTTTATATGCCAACAATTGCTTTGGCAAATTCAATTGCTTACACTGCCTTGATTAACAATAAATTTGATGTTGTAAAAGTTTTTCCACCAATTAGAGTATTTGGAACTATCGGTTTTATTGCTGCTATGTGGATTGTAAATCTAACTGGCAATAAGAGTTCTGAAAATATGTTTTATATTTCAGCTGTAGCATCGTTAGTACTTGGATTATACTCATTTACATTACCAAAATGCCCACCACTTGCTCAGAATTCAGGCAAGAAATCTCTTGTTCAAATACTAGGATTAAATGCTTTTGCATTATTTAAAAATCGAAAGATGGCAATGTTCTTTATCTTTTCTATGTTTCTTGGGGCAGCATTACAACTCACAAACGCTTATGGAGATGTATTTCTTGATCATTTTAAAGAATTTCCGCAATATAGCGACTCATTTGTTGTTAAATATTCGACAATTATCATGTCTATTTCGCAAATATCTGAGACTTTGTTTATTTTGGCAATTCCATTTTTCCTAAAAAAATTCGGAATCAAGAAAGTTATGCTTATTAGCATGGTTGCGTGGGTTCTAAGATTTGCATTATTCGGATTCGGAAATCCAACCGACGGATTATGGATGATTATCTTATCATGTATTGTTTATGGAATGGCCTTCGACTTTTTCAATATTTCGGGATCGTTATTTGTTGAAACGACAACAGACCCTTCAATGCGTTCAAGTGCACAAGGACTATTTATGATGATGACAAACGGGTTTGGTGCAATTATCGGTAGTAGTGCAAGCGGTTTTTTAATTCAAAGAATATTTACCAGACCAGACAACACAATTATGTGGTCGGATGTTTGGTTGGTCTTTGCTGCCTACGCTTTGGTTGTAGCAATTTTGTTTGCTATTTTCTTTAAGCATAAACACGAACCTGATAAAGTTGCAAATTTTAATCACTAAATAAAAACGACAGGCATGAGTACTCCTCTTGCCTGTTTTTCATTTAACAAGAATTATATTCAGTAATATTTAAATCTTAACCAAACATTTAATTAGAAAACGGGTTAATATTTCTGAATAATTAAGTAGCTAAGTTATGAGATCGATGTCGGTAGTTTTCATTTTAATCTTTGTCACAATAATCGTTAGTGCAAATATTTATTTATCTCGTAGATTTTCATACTATTTTAGTATTGAAAAAACAAAATATCTATATTTCCTTTTTGCAGGTTTAAGTTTATTTATGATATTGGGAATGATTGTTTCGTCATTTTCGACAGGTTTAGCCAGCAATACAATGTATTTTATTTCGTCTGTATTAGCAGGTACACTTCTATTTTTAATACTTTCACTTTTTTTAGTTGATATTGTAAATCTTGTTTTTAAAATTCAGCCAAAAATTTTGGGTTTAGTGGCAATAGGCATAACTATCTGCATAAGTACTTTTGGCGTTTGGAATGCATTTCAAATAAGAGTTACAGAAAAAGCAATTCCAATAAAAGGATTAACTAAAGAAATTAAAATAGTTCATATTTCCGATGTTCATGTAGGTCATTTACGTGGTGCTGACTTTATTCAGAAACTTGCTGAAATAACAAATGAGCAGAATCCTGATATAGTTTTTATCACCGGTGATTTATTTGACGGAAAAAGCAGACTTACTCAGGAAAGCATAGAACCATTAACTCTTATAAAAGCCCCTGTTTACTATGTTGAAGGCAATCACGACAAGTACGCGGGAATACAAATAGTTAAACAATACCTTCGCAACTTAAATATAAATGTACTCGAAAATCAAGTTGCAAATTTTGGAGAATTGCAAATAATTGGATTAAACCACATGCGAGCTGACGAAGAATCGAGAGATATGCACGCATCAAATTCAAATTCGATAAAAGAAACTCTGGATTCGATGAAATTTGATGAAACAAAACCTACAATTATGCTTCATCATAGTCCGGAGGGAATAAAGTACGCAAACCAGCATGGAATTGATTTAATATTATCTGGGCACACCCATTCCGGCCAATTTTTTCCGATAAACTTAATTACAGCGTTAATGTTTCCATACAATAGTGGTTTACACGATTACAATGGAACAAAAATAAATGTATCGCAAGGAACCGGAACAGTTGGACCTCCATTTAGGGTAGGAACCAGAAGCGAAATAGTTCTAATAAAACTATTTCCGGCAGATTAAAATAATGGTATCTATTTTCCACAATACAAAAGTAAAATGAAAAGAAAAAAATGGACACTTGAAGATATGCCAAATTTAAAAGGCAAAGTTATTATAGTTACTGGTGGAAACAGTGGATTGGGGCTTGCTTCTGCCACTTGTTTTGCCAACAAGGAAGCCGAAACAATTATTGCTTGCCGTACTTTAGCAAAAGGCGAAGCTGCAAGACAAGAAATTATTGACCAGAATCCAAAAGCCAAAGTTAGAATAATGGAACTTGATTTAACAGACCTTAATTCTATTAAGAATTTTGCAGCAAATTTTGTTAAAGAATATTCGAGACTTGATGTTTTGTTAAACAATGCAGGCATTATGACTACTCCATATGGACTTACAAAAGATGGATTTGAAAGTCAGTTCGGCACAAATCATCTTGGCCATTTTGCGCTTACAGGTTTGCTTATGGATATTATCTCTAAAACCCCAAAATCGCGCGTGGTAAACGTTAGCAGCATGGGGCACCGAAGTGGCAAAATGGACTTTACTAATTTGCAATTCGAAAATGGAAAAGATTATACTCCAATGAAATCGTATGGCAGGTCTAAACTTGCAAACTTACTTTTTACATACGAATTGCAAAGATATTTCGAAAAAAACAAAATTGATAGTATAGCTGTAGCAGCACATCCTGGCGTTGCTAATACAAATCTAGCACATCATATTGAACATAAATTTCTTTACAAAATAATTAGACCTATTGCAGATTTGGTCATTCAAACATCCGAACTTGGAGCCTTCCCTCAAATCAGAGCAGCTAGTGATCCCGATGTTAAAGGTGCACAATTTTATGGACCAGAAAGAATTTTTCAAATGATTGGCTATCCTGTTTTAGTTAAATCAAATTCTGCCTCATATAAGGTTGAGGACGCAAAAAAACTTTGGGATATTTCAGAAAAGTTAACTGGAATAGTTTATAATAATCGATAATATTAAATTGGTGATTAAACAATAATTTTTAATTTTGTAATAATCAATTGAAATTCTTTGCATTATGAAACCACAGGATATGTTAATCTCTTCGTCAAAAAAACTCTGGGCTAAATGGGCACTGGCGTTTAAAGTTATTCCTGTACTTCTTTTAGTCGGCGGGTTAAAATATCTTGCATACTATTTTGGTTACGAAGTAATGGTGTTAAATTCGCTTTTCACGACTCTTGTTGCAGGAACGATTTTTCTTCTGGGGTTTTTAATTTCTGGGGTGCTCACCGATTATAAAGAAAGTGAAAAAATGCCTTCTGAAATTGCTGCAACCCTAAGAGCAATTCTCGACGATTCTTACACAATATTTAAAGCAAACAATTTGACACGAGCTAAAGATTTTGCAAAATATCAAAAAGATTTGCTCGACGATATTTTGCTATGGTTTTACAAAAAACACGACACAAAATATATTCTTGACAAAATCAAGGATATGAACGAGTTTATTATTTACTTACAAGAAGAAAAAGTTACTGTAAACTATGTTGTAAAATTTAAAAACGAACAGGCAACACTTAGAAAACTAATTCTAAGAATAGACACCATTAGAGAAACTGATTTCGTAAGTTCGGCATATACAATCGTGGAATTTATGACCCTCTTAATTTCATTTGGATTGATAATTATAAAAATTGAACCTTTTTATTTTGGATTATTCTTGTCGTTATTGGTTACGTTTCTTATCATGTACATGTTTTACCTAATTAAGGACCTCGACAATCCGTTTGATTATTCCGAAAAAGGAGAAACTGGCACCGAAATACGTCTAGACCCAATTCATGATTTACGAAAAGAGCTGCACGAGGACGACTATTTTAATGAAATTTAGTTTAATTGTGTAAAATTAAAATTTACAAATACTCAGCAATTCATTGAAAACATTTTCAGGGCTATCACTTAAAATCACTTAGTTTAAATACAGGTGAAAAGTGATACATTTCACTATCAGGAATCCCTTGATCACCACATTGATGATAGAATCTATTTAGAAATACAAACTTTCCATTTTTCTCAAATGCATAAAAATATTCAACCCAACCTCCACTTCCCACATTATATTGGTCTCCTTGCCAAATTGTATAAATAAGCTTTTCGCTATTCGAAACATCTTTTTTATAAGTAAATAATTCGGATGTTGTTGTATAATAAAACTTCGTATCATATTCCCTTACATTGTCAAATTTAAACAAAATACCTTTAAAGTAAAATGCATGCACTGTATCATATTCTGCTACCAAGTTAATTGCTTTTGGCTTTTTTGTAATATCTAGCTTGTTTTCTAAAAAATAATTTTTTGCAGAATCCAGCATTATTTGCGACAGCTTAGACCCTGTACATTTTTCTTTCTCATATACGGCTCTATAGATGGTAAATGTCTTCACGTAATCTTGTTTCGACAAATCGTAAACCCCAAGTACCACTCCCGACAAAGGAGTGTTTTCCATTCCAGCATATTTACAATCACATGCTTCATCAACAATTTTATTACCGCCAGAATTATAAAATGTTCTAAGCTTGAAAACGTGCTTAAAAGCAACAAGGTTATTATCAAAATTTATGTCTAAAACAGTAAATTCATCTGTTTCTATTTCATCTTCATAGGGAACAGAACTAAATTCTCTAATCTTTTTCACTTGAGAAAAGACAGAAAATACACATAACAATAAAGCAAAAAGTAATAATAGCTTTTTCATAAATTCATGGTTTGATAATGTCAGAAAGTTTTATTTAAAATCGCTCAGTTTAAAAACAGGTGAAAAATGATATGTTTCGTGGCCAGTTGTACCTCCAGCTTGATGATTCTCGAAATAAAAGGCATTCAAAAATACAAACTTTTCATCTTTCTCAAAAACAGACAAATATTCTATCTTGCCACCACTAGCCATAAAATAATAATCTTCTTGGTAAATTGTGTAAATTAACTTGTAATTTTTAGAAGTTTTTCTTGAATAGGTAAATAATTCACTCATTGTAACCATATCAATAAGATCGGAATCGTAATCTTTCACAGAGTTATACGCAAACAAAATGTTATTAAATTTAAATTTATTCATTTTATCATTTTTGACTTTGACCCTTAAATTAATTGGTTTAGGATTTTGGGTAATATCCAGTTTGTTTTCCAGAAAATATTGTTTAGCAGAATCTAGCATTAACATAGATAGTTTTATTTGAGTACAATCCTCTAAATCATAGGTTGAGTTATAAATTTTAAATGCTTTTAGATAATCTTGCGTCGACAAATTGTAAACTCCAAGAATTACTCCAGAATATGGGACACTATCCATACCATCGTAATGGCAATTACAAGGCTCTGATATACTATCACCAAACATATCATTCCACCACGGTCTCCGTCTATAAACCTGCTTAAAAGCAAGAAGATTATTCTCAAAGTTTATATCTAAGACAGTAAATTCGTCTGTTTGTATTCCATACTCATTGGGAGTTGAGTAGAACTCTCTTAATTTTTTTTCCTGTGAGAACACTTTTAATCCGATGATTATCAATGGTATAATTAGTAAATATTTTTTCATAAATTCATGGTTTAATTTCATAAAAATACAAAATAATTTAAAAAAACCTAAGTATAAAATTATTAATATTATAGACAGCCTGATAAACATTATTACTTTTGCACCAAATAAGAAAGAAATGGAAATAAGATCAATTGTTCCCGAATATGTGAGCACGATAAGATTTGTAAAAAGTGAAGATTTAAATCATCATGGAACTTTATTTGCTGGGCGAACAGCAGAATGGTTTGTTGAATCGGGTTTTGTCGCAGCAGCAACTTTAGTTGACCCAAAAGGAGTAGTTTGTTTAAAAGTACACGGTATGCTTTTTACAAAACCAATAAAATCAGGCGGAATTTTAAGCTTTTTATCTAAGGTTGTTTACACTGGTAAATCAAGTCTAATAGCATATATTAAAGTATTGAAATATGGAACTGACGATTTATTAGTTGATGGTTTCATTACATTTATTTATGTTGACGAAACTACAAAAGCAATTCCTCATAATATCGTAATCACACCCATAACTGAAGAAGACAAAGAACTTTACAGACTTGCTACGGAGTTAAAGAAGTAGTTTAGAATTGTATTGAAATAAATTTCATATTGTTATATTTGTCATAAAAATAAGAATATGGGAAAAAGAGCAATAACTCCGAAATACATTGGGTCAATCAGATATGTAAAGTCTGAAAATCTGAATCATCATGGAACTTTATTTGCTGGCACTATTGCAGAATGGTTATTCGAAGCGGCATTCTTTAGCGCAACATCTCTTTTAAAAGCAAAGAATCTACTCTTCCTCAAAATCAACGAGATGAATTGCTACAAACCTGTTTATCCGGGTGGAATTGTTCATTATAAATCGAAAATTGTTTATGCAGGAAAAACGAGTCTCACGATTTACATTTGTGCAAACGAACAAGAAACAAACGATAAAATTGCAGACGGATTTGTAACTTATGTACATGTTGACGAAAAATTTGTTCCGTTAATCCACAATCTTGAAATAAACATACATACAGAAGAGGATATCGAGCTTAACAAAACAGCAAAAGAATTTAGAAAATGAAATTGTGGTAAGATAAGCTAACAATAACACTTTAAAAGTTCAATTACAAGCAATTTAGTAACTAAAAGTATTTTCAATGCAACAAATTATAGTAATTATACGTCTAACTTTAGTAAAATGATTATATTTACTAATTATTTGCATTAAACATTATTACAATGAAAAAAACTATTCTTTCACTATGTTTAATAATTATTGCCTGCAAATTATTAGCACAATGGGTTCCTAATAATGATAATATTGACAATTATAATGGATCGCTATTTTCCGATGGGCAAAGAATGTTTTGTATTCAAGGTAATTCAGGAGTATTTGTATCAGATGATGATGGTGAAACTTGGAAGTTAATATTGACCGGTATGCCATCGCACAACTTCAGCATTTCGGGGTTTTGCATTGCTGGAAATAGAATTTTGTTGAGTATGCACTTCGATGGAAATACTGAAATATATTCCAGTTATGATTCAGGAAACTCATGGACAAAAATTACAACAATTTATGGTGTGCTCTTTTATGGATTATACTTTGATGGAACTAATATATATACGAAGTCAAGCAATCCTCCAATATATATTAGCAGCGATTTAGGTTACAACTGGGTAGCTTCAAGTAGTGGAATAACCGACCAATATATGGGAGTAAAAGGTTTTTGCGAAACTGAATCAGCAGTTTTTATTTATAGTTCCAATGAAATTTATAAAACAGAAAACCATGGTAGTACCTGGACTAAAATAAATATAGATTTGAATCCAAAACATTTCTCAACATTATTTTACTGTTCTGATCGACTAATTCTTATAAATGGGTTATATAATATTTCTGTAAGTTATGACAATGGCAATTCATGGTCTCAAATTGAAGCAATTACTGATTCATATATCTCATCAGTAATTTCGGTAGGATCAAATGTTTTTGTTGGAACGGAATATGGCAAAGTTTACAAATTACTCAACAACGACACATGGCAAACTGTTTATGATAATTACCCTGTAGGATATCTAACAAGCTTTTTAAATCACAAAGGATATATTTATGCAGCAGTTTATGGAAGTTCAGATATTTTAAGAACCCAAAATGAATTTAGCAGCTTGGAGAGAGTAAATTTTGGACTATCTGCCGACAACGATGTTACGATAGATTTATTTAACAATCAGCTATATGCAGCAACATCGCAAGGCGTTATATTTACAAGCGACGATTTGGGACAATCGTGGGGAAAAAGAGCTTTTGCCGGAATTGACGGATATAGTTTAAATTTATTCCATAATGACACTGCCATGCTTTGGGGAACTAGCGATGCTTGTTATTACTCTACAGATAGTACAGAAAGCTGGAATCTACTCACTTCTCGTAAACTTTACGACAGTTTTATCACCGAAACAAATGTCTTTATTGCTACTGGTATAGGAATATTCAAGTCGCCAAATATAAATGGACCTTGGACCAGCTTAAACAACGATTTAACGGAATATATAGGGCCATATAATTTTGTTTATGAAATTTATGATATAGATACTTTAAATAATTTTTTATTTATCGCAACAGATCATGGATTATACAAATCCGAAGATTTTGGCAATAATTGGATTCCTATTGATGAATCAAGACCTTTCAACAAGCTTGTAAATATTGATAATAAACTCATTGCAGTCAGCACAGCAAACTTTTTTGTTAGTAATGCAGATGGAAGCGAATTTAATCCACTAATTACAAATTTGCCTTCAGGACTTCAAGTTAGCACATTCTATCAGTATAATGATTATTTGCTG
>JBBQCZ010000118.1:0-12467 GCA_038319215.1 Bacteroidales bacterium
GGTTCCAACGTTCATCGTCTTCATTTGCATATACGTCAAAGATGCAGCGATTATTGTAAATATTCCAGGTATTGGAAAAGAAAAGTCTAAATTCATCATCGTGTTAATGAGATCTGGTGTTGTAAAATCAGTAATCCATAAAAAGTTCATCAATGTAGCTTCTTTAGCCAATACTAAATTGCCATTGAATACGAATTTTTCAGGAAGGCGCAAGACGTCAAACAGTGCAAATATAATGGGCAATTGAACCAACATAGGCAAACATCCAGAAAGTGGATTGTACTTATGTTCTTTATAAAGTTCAATCAACTTTTGATTTAAAGTTTCTTTGTCATTTTTATATTTTGTTTGAATTTCAGTCATTAAAGGTTGAATTTTTTGCATATTTCGGGTTGATTTAATTTGAGAAAATGCAAGCGGAATAAGAAGCATTTTAATTAAAACAGTAAATAATATTATAGCGATACCCCAGTTTCCGACTACACCATATAGAAAATTCATCAAACTTCCCATTAACATCTTTATTCCGAGTAGAAAATCCAATATATTTCCTCCTATCTAATTTACTTGAGTGGATCATATCCACCTGGATGAAACGGATGGCACTTGAGTACTCTTTTGACTGTCAAATAAGTGCCTTTTAAAAAACCATATTTTGTATATGCAGCAAGCCCATACTGAGAACAAGTGGGATAAAATCGACACTTAGGTCCTAGATAAGGCGAAATGGCCTTTTGATAAAATGTAATAATCCATATCATAAGTGTTTTCACTATTTTTTTACCTTCTGTTGATCCATTAAACGAAAAAAAGATTTCTCGACGTCTCTATAAGTGGCATCTTTCATTCGGACTCTGGCGACAAAAACATAGTCATTTCCAGGCTTTAATCCACCTGCATTCAATCGACAAACTTCTTTAACAAGTCTTTTGACACGACTTCTGACGACGCTATTGCCAACTTTCTTACTGACGGAAATGCCAATTCTAAATGAAGTTAATTGATTTGGACATTGGTATAGCACTAAAAAAGCGTGCACTTTTGAGTCACCCTTTTTATAGGCTTTTGAAAAATCTGAACTTTTTTTGATTGATTCTATCTTCATAATACACCAAAGGACTACATTGAAAAAAAGACCACACTCATATGCGGTCTTATGCAGTCAAACTTTTTCTTCCTCTGCTTCTTCTTCTTTTCAATACATTTCGTCCCGCTGTCGTTTTCATTCTTTTTCTGAAGCCATGTTCAACACTTCTTTGTCGTTTTTTTGGTTGTAACGTTCTTTTCATAGAAAACACCTCCTTACCTAAAAGTCCAATAAATCTATTGAGTGATTTATCAAGTCAATATTACGCTACATAAGTATACCCTTATGATCTTTACCTGTCAAGATACTATTAACACATATACTCATTCCAATTGCACATTTCTCAGATATACTTTATAAATGTCGATTATATCCAGCACCAAGTACCATATATAGATATTATTATTCTACGTTATACATCATGTTGCAAAAGAATATAAACCACGTTTTATTCATACTTTTATCAAGAAGGATGTGTTACAATTGCCTGTGGATAATTTTGAAGATACATTGAATTGTGTTGTTTATTTTGGTAGAATGATGACAGCCTATTGAACTGTTTATAAAATAATTAACAGATCCCAAACTAAACCGATTTGTGGATAAGCCTGTAGATTATTGTCGTAAACAATTATAAATCTACCTATTCACAAGCCTTTTATAAAAATTGTTAACCTGTAGATACTGTGAATAACATTTATAAATTTGCAGTTTAAAAATACTATCCACAATTTTATAAACACCACTTCTATTTTTAAAGAAAATTAAACGACCTCTTAATTTTCTTTTTTATTCACAATTATTGTGTATAACTTGTGGATGATTATATTGAACTCAACATTTTAGGAGGATGAATTTTGAATAGCGCTCTAGAAATTTGGAACAAAGCTTTGCATATTATTAAAGGTGAATTGACTGAAGTAAGTTTTAATACTTGGCTGAGAACAATTGAACCTATGTCTATTAAAGGGGATCGATTTTTATTGTCTGTTCCCAATAAATTTAATAAAGAAATTTTAGAATCGCGTTATGTGGGTTTAATTTCTAATGCCATTAAACAAGTATCTACGCTGGCTTATGAAATAGAATTTGTACTGCCTAGCAATACGCCTCATGTAGAAGAAATTTCTAACAAAAGTAATTTTGGATTTGAATCACCTCGTTTAAATCCAAAATACATCTTTGAAGAATTTGTGATAGGCAATAGCAATCAATTCGCACATGCAGCTTCTTTAGCTGTAGCTGAAGCACCAGCTAAAGCCTACAATCCACTTTTTATTTATGGAGGCGTTGGGCTAGGCAAAACACATTTAATGCACGCCATTGGCCATTATATTCTGCATCAAAATCCTCAAACCAAAGTGGTTTATGTTTCTTCTGAAAAATTTACAAATGAACTCATAAACTCCATTAGGGATGATAAAAATGAAGCTTTCAGAAATAAATATAGAAACGTAGATGTATTACTTGTCGATGATATTCAATTTATTGCCGGCAAAGAAAGGACTCAAGAGGAGTTTTTTCATACTTTCAATGCCTTGCACGAAGCGAATAAGCAAATTATTGTCTCCAGCGACAGACCGCCTAAAGAAATTCCTACCTTAGAAGATCGATTAAGGTCTCGCTTTGAATGGGGTCTAATCACCGATATTCAAGTACCCGATTATGAAACAAGAATTGCTATACTCAAGAAAAAAGGTGAGACTGAAGACATTGAAATAGACAATGAAGTTCTCAATTTCATCGCTAAAAACATTAAATCAAACATACGTGAATTAGAAGGTGCTTTGATCCGCATTGTCGCTTATTCTTCTTTGACCAACAGAGAAATAAATGTTGAGATGGCCACTGAGGCTCTAAAGGATATTATTTCATCAGCGCGACCAAAATCTATAACGGTCGAACTCATAAAGACAACAGTCGCAGATTATTACAATATGAAACCCGATGACTTCAGTTCAAAAAGAAGAACACGCACAATTTCATATCCAAGACAAATTGCTATGTATCTTTGCAGAGAACTGACAGATTTATCACTGCCAAAAATAGGCGAAGAATTTGGAGGGCGTGACCATACAACAGTAATTCATGCTTATGACAAAATTGTAAATGATATGTCGTCACAGTCAGAATTTAAAAATAAAATATTCAAAATGATGAAAGAAATCCAAGGTGAAAACTAACCTTAAATAATGCTATAATAAAGTTGTCCACAAAATTTGCTATTTTAATAATATCTTTTGTGTATAAAATGCGTTTTTAATGCAACTCTTTTAGTGTTGATAAAAGCATCTAATACACTGGACTTATGCACACTCTAAATTTTTAGAAATTCAGTGATTCTAACGGTTTTGAAAGTTATTAACATAAAATAGCCCCCTATTACTATTACTAAATTAATGTATAGTAATTATTACTACAAATTCACAGCATTTTTAGAAAATTAAATAGGAGGTTTTCCACAATGAAATGTACATGTAATCAAAAAACGCTTAATGATGCTATTATGATTGTTCAAAAGGCAGTATCTGGCAAAACAACTTTACCTATACTGAAAGGCATACATTTAGAGCTTAAAGATTCACGTCTCTATTTAATAGGGACCGATTTAAGTTTAGGAATTGAAACTTCTATAGAAGCAGATGTTGAAAAAGAAGGCGTTATTATTGTTTCTTCAAAGCTCATAGGAGAAATTGTGAAGAAACTACCAGATGCACCTGTTTATTTAGAGGTTGTTGATCAACAACTCATTATCAATTGTCTTAAATCAGAATTCAAACTCTCTGGATCAAACAGTGAGGATTTTCCTTCACTTCCTGAAAAAAATGGTGATTTAATAATGTCACTTGATAAACATGTTTTAAAAAATATGATAAGACAAACAATATTTGCAACGTCAATAGATGAAACACGGCCAATTTTAACAGGTTCTTTATTCGAATTAGAAAACAATCAACTCTCATTGGTTTCTATAGATGGTTATCGATTGGCTTTGAAAACAACATCTGTGACCAATCCTCAATTTTATAGAGCTGTAATACCTTCAAAAACATTGAACGAAGTAATGAAAATTTTGTCGATCAATGAAGAAATTGAAGATGTCAAAATAGATTGTTCAGATAAGTATATGTTTTTTGAAATCAAAAATATAAAAGTATCCTCTCGATTATTAGAAGGTGACTTTATAAAATATTCTCAAATAATTCCCAAAGACCATAAATCTGTTGTGCAAATAAAAACAATTGAATTTTTAGATGGACTTGAAAGAGCATCCTTGTTAGCCAGAGAAGTCAAAAATAGTTCTATTAAAATGAGCATCAAAGATTATGTGATGGTTATTTCATCAAATGTAGAAGTAGGAAGCGTCAGAGAAGAAATCAAAATCAATTTAGAAGGGCCAGAATTAGAAATTGGATTTAATCCAAAATATTTAATTGATGCTCTTAAAGTGATTGATTCCGAAATGGTTTTGTTAGAGTTTTCGACGAGTGTTAGTCCTTGTATTGTCAAACCTCAAGATCAAATAAATTATATATATCTCGTACTCCCTGTACGTATAGCAAATTGATTTTAGTCAAAAAATGTCATTTAAAAGTGAGGTATTCATGGATATTATTAAAATAACGACGCCTTTTATAAAGCTTGATCAACTTCTTAAATTCAGTGGTTTAGTGGATTCAGGAGGAGAAGCGAAGGAGCATATTTTATCAGGAAATGTCAAATTTAATGGCGTAACAGTACTTGAAAGAGGAAAAAAAATATATCCAGGCGACACAGTTGAAATGGATAATGGAAAACTAAAAAGTATTTTGAAAGTAGAATAAGAGGTAAACAGTGTTTATTCAACATTTAAAACTCAATCATTTTAGAAATTACCCAAAAGCGGATATTGATCTTATAGACGGTATCAATATATTTCATGGCGACAATGCACAAGGTAAAACAAATCTATTAGAATCGTTGTATGTTGCAGCTTACGGTAAATCTTTTCGTTCAAAAAATTCGGATGATTTGATTTTAAATGACTATCCAATAGGTTCTGTAGAGGTTTATTATCAAAAAAACCACACAAAAGGAAATATAAAAGTTGTATTTGAAAGATCGGGTCTTCGGCATCTTTTTACAAATCATTCTAAACAGCTTAAAAGAGTGGATTATTTAGGGCATATTTATGTTGTTTTATTTTCACCCGAAGATTTGAGATTGGTAAAAGAAGGTCCACAAGAAAGGCGACTTTTTATTGACAGAGAACTTTCTCATTTAAATAAAGTATATTTAGATTATTTATTGAAGTATAATAAAGTGTTAAAGCAGAGAAATACACTTTTAAAGACTGTTAAAAACAGTCTATTACTTGAGTCACAATTAGAAGTTTGGGATAATCAACTTGTCTATTATGGCGCACGTATCATTTTAAAAAGACAACAATTTATACAACGTATCAATGCTTTAGCAAGGCTTATTCATAAAAAAATAACCTATGGGAAAGAACTGTTGGAAATAGTCTATGAAAGCACTATTTCCAATGATTTAAATGACTTGAAAAACATAGAAAATGTATTGATTGAACAAACTAAAAAGGCATTGAGTAATGATATTAAAAGAGGATTTACAACCATAGGACCGCATAGAGATGATTTAAAAATTGTCATTAATAAAATTGACGCAAGGCGATTTGGATCTCAAGGTCAACAACGTACTGCTGCACTTTCTCTTAAATTATCGGAACTTGAAATTATCAAAGAAGAAATAGGGGAGTACCCCATTTTATTACTTGATGATGTTATGAGTGAATTAGATCAGAGTAGACAACATTTTTTACTCGAGACTATCAAAAATATTCAAACCATACTAACAACAACGGATATAAATGGATTAGATGAACACTATTTAGCAGGAGCCCAGTGTATACCTATACAATCAGGTCAACTGATCGGAGGATGAAATGACAACACCACAAAGTAATGATTATAATGCAGAACAAATTCAAGTGCTTGAGGGATTAGAAGCAGTTCGAAAAAGACCAGGTATGTACATAGGAACCACTGGTTTAAGAGGACTTCATCATTTGGTGTACGAAATAGTGGACAATAGTATCGATGAAGCTTTAGCTGGTTATTGTAAAAATATAGAAGTTGTAATTACTAAAGATCAATGTATTAAAGTCACAGATGACGGACGTGGAATGCCCGTCGATATGCATCGAAAGTTAAAGAAGCCTGCTGTTGAAATTATTCATACTGTCTTACATGCAGGGGGTAAGTTTGGAGGAGGAGGCTACAAAGTTTCTGGTGGATTACACGGTGTAGGTGCATCAGTAGTCAACGCTCTTTCAGAACTTATGATTGTCGAAATAAAAAGAGATCAAAAAATATATCAAATTCAATTTGAAAAAGGAAAAACAACTAAAGAGCTGCATGTAGTTGGTGAGTCGACACAAACAGGTTCATCTACTTTCTTTAGACCTGATCCAGAAATTTTTGAAGAAATTGAATTTAGTTTTGATATATTAACCCATAGACTCAGAGAATTGGCTTTTCTCAATAAAGGTATAAAAATCACTATTTTTGATGAAAATCAAGACAAAACAGTTGAATTTTTATATCAAGGTGGCATTAGTGAATTTGTAAACTATCTGAATAAAAACAGAGATCCTATTCATCATAAAGTCATGTATATTGATTGTGACAGAGATGGCGTCAACGTTGAATTGGCACTACAATATACAGATGGGTATCAAGACAATGTCTTTACCTTTGCCAATAATATTAATACACACGAAGGTGGAACGCATTTAAGTGGTTTTAGATCCGCTTTAACCCGTATAGTCAATGATTATTGCCGCAAATATAAATTTATTAAAGAAAAAGATGTTAATCTTTTAGGAGAAGATATTAGAGAAGGTCTTACAGCTGTTTTATCCATTAAAATTGAAGAACCTCAATTTGAAGGACAGACGAAGACAAAGCTTGGCAATAGTGAAGTGAGAGGTATTGTTGAATCTGTTGTAGCAGAAGCTGTAGATGCTTTTTTAGAAGAAAATCCGAACGATTCTAAAATTATCATTGAAAAATGTATGCGGTCTGCTAGAGCGAGAGAAGCTGCGCGAAAAGCGAGAGAACTGACAAGGCGAAAAGGTTTGTTAGATGGCATGTCTCTTCCAGGTAAGTTGGCCGATTGTTCTGAAAAAGATCCTTCAATTTGCGAAGTCTATATTGTCGAAGGAGATTCAGCTGGCGGTTCTGCAAAGCAGGGAAGAAATAGAAGCAATCAAGCTATATTGCCACTTAGAGGCAAAATTATGAATGTAGAAAAATCTAATTTTTCTAAAATTTTCAGTTCGACTGAAATAAGAGCCATGATTACAGCATTTGGTTGTGGTATTGGTGAAGAATTTGACATTTCTAAGTTGAGATACCATAAAATACTTATTATGACCGATGCCGATGTTGATGGTGCTCATATTAGAACTTTATTATTAACCTTCCTTTTCAGATACATGAGACCTTTAATAGATGGTGGTTATATTTATATTGCTCAGCCACCACTTTATAAAGTATCCCAAGGTAAATCTATTGTATATGTCTATTCAGACAAGGAACTCAATGTGCAACTTGCACTTTTTAATGAAAAGAGCACTCAAAAAATTGATATACAGCGTTATAAAGGTCTAGGAGAAATGAATCCAGAACAGCTTTGGGACACAACCATGAATCCAGAACATAGAACAATCCTGCGTGTTTCAATTGATGATGCTGTTGAAGCGGATATGATTTTTGTCACTTTAATGGGCGAGAAAGTAGAACCCAGAAGAGAATTTATTGAAGATAATGCAAAATACGTCACTAACTTAGATATATAGGGGTGAATAAATTTGAATGACGAGAAGGTTATAGATATTGATATAAGAGATGAAATGAAAAAATCTTATATAGATTATGCAATGAGTGTCATTGTTTCAAGAGCTTTACCAGATGTAAGAGATGGATTAAAACCTGTTCATAGAAGAATTTTATTTGCCATGAATGAACTAAATTTTACCTATGACAGACAACACAGAAAATCTGCACGTATTGTCGGTGAAGTTTTGGGTAAGTACCATCCCCATGGAGACTCTTCTGTCTATAATGCCATGGTGCGAATGGCTCAAGATTTTTCGATGCGAGAATTATTAATCGATGGACACGGAAACTTTGGTTCAATTGATGGTGATAGTGCAGCTGCAATGCGTTATACAGAAGCAAGAATGACAAAATTAGCGTCAGAATTACTCAAAGATATTGAAAAAAACACCGTTGATTTTAAGCCAAACTTTGACAGTTCTGAATCAGAGCCTGTGGTTTTACCTGCACGTTTTCCGAATCTTTTAGTCAATGGATCAAATGGTATAGCAGTTGGCATGGCAACATCCATACCGCCTCACAATTTGGGTGAAATTATCAACGCGACAATCCATGTGATTGAAGATCCTGATGCCGTAGTTGATGATTTATTGGATTATGTCAAAGGTCCAGATTTTCCTACGAGCGCAATGATTATGGGTGTTTCAAGTGTGCGTCAAGCTTACCGAACAGGACGTGGAAAAGCCATCGTCAGATCAAGAGCGACTATTGAAGAACATGCCAATGGCAAATCGACGATTATTATCACTGAAATTCCCTATCTCGTCAATAAAGCTAAAATGCTTGAAAGTATTGTAGAACTCGTTAGAGATAAAAAAATTGAAGGCATTACTGATTTAAGAGATGAGAGTAATAGAGAAGGCATTCGAGTCGTTGTAGAACTTAAAAGAGATACAAATGCAAGCGTCGTTCTCAATCAATTGTACAAACACACTCAGCTTCAATCAACTTTTAGCATCAATATGATAGCCCTTGTCAATGGACAGCCTAAAATATTGAACCTTCTTGATATTATCAAGCATTATATAGCCTATCAAAAGGAAGTTGAGACGAGAAGAGTTCAATTTGATTTAAATAAGGCACTGGATCGTGCACATATTTTAGAAGGACTCGTTATCGCCCTTGACAACATTGACGAAGTGATTCAAATCATCAGAAGTTCTTACAATGATGCTGAAAAAAGATTGATGGAGCGTTTTGATCTTTCTGAAATTCAAGCAAAATCTATTGTGGATATGAGACTCCGAAGACTTCAAGGATTGGAAAGGGAAAAAATTGAGAATGAGTATAATGAATTACTCAGACAAATCACGTATTTCCGCGAAATACTTGCTGATGAAGCACTATTGCTCTCTATCATCAAAGAAGATTTACTCCGAATTAAACAAAATTTTGGGGATGAGAGAAGAACGGAAATATTATACGATTACAATGAACTCGATATAGAGGATTTGATTGATGAAGAAATGGTGACAATAACCCTTACCCATCATGGTTATATCAAAAGGGTACCTATTGATACGTATTCTATACAAAAACGAGGTGGCAAGGGTAAAACAGGCCTTTCAACCCGTGAAGAAGACTTTGTCATCGATATCTATACAACTTCAACGCATGACTATATGCTTTTCTTCACCAATTATGGTAAAGTTTATCGCATGAAAGCATATCAAGTGCCTGAAGGAAGTCGATTGTCTAAAGGAACTGCTATAGTCAATTTATTGCCACTGGAAGCCAACGAAAAAATTGCTGCCATTCGACCAGTCAAAGATCTAAATGAAGGTTATTTAGTACTCTTGACGAAACATGGTATTATCAAAAAATCAGAGGCTTCAAAATTTGATACTTCAAGAAAATCAGGTTTGATCGCTATCAATTTAAAACCTGGCGATGAGCTTATTGGTGTCAAAAAGACTACAGGGTTGGATGAACTCATGGTCATCACAGCCTATGGAAAAGCAATCAGATTTAAAGAAAGCAATGTAAGGGATATGGGTCGTCTTGCTATGGGCGTCAAAGCCATCGATCTTGGCGATGCTGATTATGTCGTCTCTTTAGATATCGTTGATTTAGAAGGCAAATTATTGGTTATGAGTGAAAATGGCTACGGAAAAAGAACACTCATGTCCGAATATCGTCTACAGACAAGAGGTGGAAAAGGCATCAAAACATCTCATATCACAGATAAGACTGGACATCTCATTGGCGCTTGCGCTGTCAGTGAATTGGACGAAATCTTACTCATTAATTCAGAGGGTGTTGTTATACGGATTAAAGCTGCTGGAATTTCAACTTCTGGAAGATCAACAAGCGGTGTAAGGTTAATGAAATTTGGCGAAAATGAATCCCTTAAAAATTTCACAAAATTATTGGCTCAAGATATTGATGAATCAATTCCTTTGACAGAGCTCGATATAACTGAGCAAGATTTGGCTGAAATTATTGAAAGTGACGAAGATGAAGAAATAGATGAATTAGAGCCAGTGGATTTAAAAGAATAAAAAAATCCCCCTTGAACGGTGTTACTGCCGTTCAAGGGGGATTCAATTATATTAGACAAAGTAGAGCGGGTAGAAAGCGGTAATCAACAACAAGCAATCTAAAAAAGCAAATCTAAGGTATTGAACAAAAGCGCTGCTTTGCGGATGTTGTCGGTTGTAGAGCAAAAAAGATACAAGTGAAATTAATGTCAACGCAAAGGAAAAAAGAATTTGTCCGTAGAAACTAGAATATAAAAAATTGAGACCATTCATTTCGGAGAGGGTCATTTTTATAGTCGGGACAAAGGTGAAGTATTTCAAAATCAAATGTGCCACTACCATGTACCATATGATTATTTTACCGTGTTTTTCCATCCACGTAATCATGAAAAAGGACAAGAGTCCATAGACCACTATTACAGGAACTAAGACGCTAAAAATAAGGACCATAGAGGCATAATAAGCTGGGAAATAAGTCGTTATAGAATTCATTAAAGCACCGTAGAGAATATTAATTGAAACGCTTTGACTCTTTTTTACTAGAGTAGGGTCATCACTTGATCCGTATATAACGAAAGAATCATCTTTATAGACCATCCAAAAAAGTGCATTTTGTTGACTAGAGTGAAGATAAATAGGTTTAATCTTGGTTTGTTCAGTGCGTGTCAACTTAACCGTGTTCTCCAAGCGACCTTTGTTCAATTCAGAAAGTGTATAATTAGGATATTTTGAATATTTGCGAGAAACATCTGTGCGACCAAGTTTTTGTGAATTTGTATATCCGATCATCAGTTGATTGCCGCTTACAAAAAGGTAAGGATCAGGGAGATATTCTGAAAAAGCAAGCGAATCGACTGTCAATAAATCTAAAGAATCTGCAGAAAACGTCAATAATTCAGAAATGTTAAAAGAAGTCTTAATATTTCTCAGCACCGTGATTAGAATGACTTCATTGTCTTTTACGACAGCATCTAAATTTTGAAAGGAAATAGAATTGTCAGATGGCAACTGTTTCAGTATTTTTCTTGTTGTTTTATCTCGCTTTAAATCCACAGTATAAACACATAACAAACGTTTATTGTCCTTTGATTCTACTGTAAAGACACTTTCTTGAGTCGAAGAGTTTAAAGCAGCAAGCGCATCAATTTTGTTTACTTCAGAAATTAACCGGTTATTTGAAAGATCTCTAGCGAACAATTGACTATTGATGACATAATAAAGTGTATCTTCTGAAAAACAATAAACTTCTATATCGGTAAGCGTTCTATCCATTGGTTTACACTCAAAACTAACGGGATAAACTTCAAAAAAAGAGATTTGATTATTCTCCATAGAATAAAGTGACAACTCAATTGCGCCATTTTGATGTACTTGAAGATGGAGTGATTTAATGTTTTCATCATAATCCAGCGGAGTGAGTTTGGTATTCACAATAGAAAAGAAAGAATCTAATAAAGCAACATGTAGCCCCTTTTCATCAATGTAACTGATTAAATACCCCTCATTAAAGGAAATACAATCAAATAATCTGTATTGAGCAGAATTACTAATGGATCCAGGAAGGTTGAAAGTGGCTATTGGAATTTCATTTGACCACCCAATATGGGGCGGTTCTATGGCACTTGTCACCATTATTCCATAAAACATGAAAAAGGTGATTAAAAAACCTGATGCAATAACGAGTGAGTGCTTCTGAAAACTAATTTTTTTCACGAATCCCCCTAAAAATAAGAAATTTAGATACCTAGAATTTTAACCATTATAGCATACTTTAGGACCTTACAATTTAAGTGAATCTTAAATATAGAGCAACCATACAGTATTAGTTTACAAACTTCGTTGTAGAATAGCTCAAAAAAGATTACAATAGAATAGAAAACGACTTATAGAGATAAATCAACAACTCAGTCTTATTTTTATGAAGATTTTAAAGAATTAAATCGAAAAAAATGTTTGAATAAAAAACTAGAGGGTAGAAACTAAATTGCTGTGAGGAGG
>JBBQCZ010000119.1:0-12417 GCA_038319215.1 Bacteroidales bacterium
CCGGGTAAACAAAGAGGCAAACCAGTACCTGTTACTTTTGTTGTTCCGATTAACTTTAAATTATATTAGAAAGTCAAATTAGACATACACGACCCTGCCATTAGGTGGGGTCTTTTTATTAATATATAGTATATGCTGCAAAACGAAACAGGTACCGAAAAGGCGGTTTTGGTGGGAGTAATAAATAAGGATCAAACTAGAGAACAAGTAGATGAGTATTTATTAGAGCTAGAGTTTTTAGCTGAAACAGCAGGTGTAGATCCAGTAAAGAAGTTTACTCAAAACGTTATTGTCCCTAACACAAAAACTTATGTTGGAAAGGGAAAACTTGAGGAAATTGATAAATTTATAAAAGACAGAGAGATTGGTCTAGTTATTTTTGATGATGAATTATCGCCTACTCAATTAAGGAATCTTGAAACTATTTTAGAAGCAAAAGTACTTGACAGAACAAACCTAATACTCGACATTTTTGCACAAAGAGCTAGAACTGCCCATGCTAAAACTCAAGTTGAGTTAGCTCAATATCAATATTTATTGCCTCGATTAACACGAATGTGGACTCACCTTGAGAGACAGCGCGGAGGCATAGGAATGCGTGGACCAGGCGAGTCGCAAATTGAAACAGACAGACGTATTATTCTTGAAAAAATTGCGAAACTGAAAGAGGATTTGATTTCTATTGACAAACAGATGTTTCAGCAACGTAAAACCAGAGGTCAAGTTATAAGAGTGGCTTTGGTGGGTTACACAAATGTTGGAAAATCAACAATAATGAATTTGTTGAGCAAATCGGAAGTGCTGGCTGAAGATAAGCTTTTTGCAACACTCGATACTACGGTTCGTAAAGTTGTGATCAACAATCTCCCATTCCTTTTAAGCGACACTGTTGGTTTTATACGTAAATTGCCTCATAAACTAATCGAATCTTTTAAATCTACCTTAGATGAAACAAGAGAATCCGATATTATCATTCATGTAGTTGATGTTTCTCACAAATCATTTCAAGATCAGATTTTAGTAGTAGAAGAAACTCTTAAAGAACTTAAAATTAATGATAAACCTATTTTGATGGTATTTAACAAGATAGACGCTTTTAGTTTTATTCAGAAAGATGAAGACGACCTAACTCCCAAAAATAAAGATAACTATTCATTGGAAGAATTAAAAAACACATACTTTGGTAAACTTTCAATGCCATGTGTGTTTATTTCGGCTAAGGATAAAGAAAACGTGGCAGAGTTTAGAGAGGTATTATTTGAAATGGCAAGAAAAAAACACTTTGAGAGATATCCATACAATACGATATAATTACAATCACATATTTTCGAATGTAGCGCATTTTATTTGTATGCTTTAAAATATATTCGGAGTAATTGTAATCTTGAAAAAGTTTTTGTATAATTACATTTTATTTAAAACCATATTCGATGAAAGTTCACAATTTGGGAGGTAAGGGTACTCTTTTAGATCAGTTTATTTCAGAAATTCGCGATCATCAAATTCAACAAGATAGACTTAGATTTAGAACGAATTTGTCAAGAGTTGGCGAAATTATGGCCTATGAAATCAGTAAAACTCTTCCGTTTATTGACGAGGACATAACAACTCCTTTAGGTATTGCTACAGTTCCAACTTTGAAAGAGCAACCTGTTATTGCAACTGTTTTGCGTGCAGGCTTACCATTTCATCAAGGGTTTTTAAATTATTACGATCATTGTGAAAGTGCTTTTATTGCAGGATATCGAAAATATGCTAAAAGCGGAAAATTCGAGATTAAAATCGACTATATTTCTGCGCCTCCTCTTGAAAAAAGAATTATAATCATCAATGACCCTATGTTGGCTAGTGGCGGAAGCATTGAACTTGCGTTTAAAGGGCTTTTAGATTATGGAACACCTAAACATGTACATATTGCAGCAATTATTGCAAGTAAAGACGGACTCGATTATATCGAAAGAGTTTTACCAGAGAGTATGATAACAGTGTGGGTTGGAGCAATTGATGACGAACTTACAGTAAAATCATATATAGTTCCTGGTCTTGGCGATGCTGGTGATTTGGCTTTTGGCAGAAAAACAGATATGTAATTGACAATCTGTTTATTTGTTTTGTTTAACCGAGTAAAAATCTTGCGGTAGTTCTACTTTTTTGCACCATCATAACTTTTCGTCCATCTGTCATTTTACTAACCGATTCATCGTTATAATATCTTATTGTAACAAGCTCGAGTTCGGTATTATATTTAACAAAAAACTCTTTGTTTAACTCCTCAATTAAGCTGTCAAAGTTCCTATTATCTCCATCTACAGAAGCAGAAAAACTTATAGCGGAGTTTTGGGTGATATTTACCTTTATTTTATATTTAGCAAACAGACCAAATATTTTACTCATATTTTCTTCCACTATAAAAGAAAAATCTTTTGGTGAAATAGATATTAGCACCTGATTTTCTTTTAGAATATAAATTGGGATAAGTTGCAATTTATAATCAAGTTTTTTTATCACAGTGCCACTGCAATCTGGGTCTATAAAAGACCTAACATAAAGAGGGATGTTTTTATTCTCAATTGGTTTAATTGTTTTCGGATGAATTACCTTTGCCCCATAAAATGCTAGCTCAATAGCTTCTTGATAAGAAAGCACGTCAAGTTTTTCAGCAAACATACACCAATCTGGATCTGCATTCATAATACCTGGAACATCTTTCCATATTGTAACGCTTTCTGCATCAATTAAATAAGCAAGAGCGGAGGCGGAATAGTCAGAACCTTCACGTCCTAAGCTTGTAACTTTGCCAGTTAAAGTTTTCCCAATAAAACCTTGAGTAACACAAATCTCTGACGTAATGCCAATGGCTTCTTGGACTGGAAGTAATGATTGATCCCATAAAATTTTTGCATCTCTATGATTTGAATCGGTAACAATCATTTCTCGTGCATCAACGAGTTTATTTTTGATTCCTTTTAGGCTAAGATATTCGCTAAAAATGAGAGTACTAAGCATTTCGCCATAACTAACGATAGAATCGTACTCACAATCATAATCTGCCGATGGGTTTTTATTAATTATATTATGAATTTCATTAAAATAAACTGCGGCTTTATTTTTTATGCTAGCAGACTTGTTACCAAAGGCATTATCAATGTAATTGTTATGAAAGTCGCAAACATCTTGAAATAATTTCAGTTTGTTTTGATCCTTATTAAAATATGCATTTACAAGAATTTCAAGCGCATTAGTAGTTTTTCCAATTGCAGAGACAACTACGCATAAATTGGCACTACATTTTTTAATAATTTCGGCTATATGGTCAAGCGATTTAGCATCTTTAACAGAAGCTCCGCCAAATTTATATATTTGCTTCCTCATTTTTTTGCTTCTTAGGTTTATCGGTTGTCATATTCTGAGTGAGTTGCTGCACAAACTTATATTGGAATAAAAATTCTTTTGCAATAACTCTTAAAACTGTGTATCCAGGTATTGCAAGCATCATTCCCAACACTCCGTATAAACTACCAGCAATAATTATTACAAAAAATATTTCCAATGGATGAGCTTTTACGCTCTTGGAGTAAATTAACGGTTGTAAAAGGACATTATCAGTAAGCTGTGAAATTGCAAAAACAGAAAGGATTTTAATAATCATTGGTATGGTCTCATTGTAAAAATCGAGATTTATATTTGCGGTGGTTATAAGAACAACGCCAATAGCTGCACCAATCCAAGGTCCCACATAAGGAATAACATTCAATACACCACCAATTAGTCCAACCAATACTGCAAGGTCAAAGTCAACGCCAACAATTACGAGTCCTACTGTAAATAGTATCATCATGGAAAATGTTTCCAGAATCACGCCAAGCAAATATCTGGAAATAAGTTTACGAATTGAAACCAATACGTTTGCTGTTTTTTCCTCATAATTAGGTGGCACAATCATTAAAACTCCTTTGTCGAAAAGTTGTTTGTCTTTTAAAAAGAAGAAACTTATAAATGTAATAGAGAAAAGAGATAAAAACAAGTTCCAAGCAGTTCCGCCGAGGTCGTTAACAAAATTACCAACAGAAGAAAAGTTTACTACGGACGTAATCTTTTCCATAACAAAATCTTCAGTAGAAAAATCTGGTTGATTTAAAATTGGAGTCTTTTGAATAAAAGCATCGAGGTTACTAATTGGTTTTTCAAGTGCTTCTGAAACAGTTTCTATATCGATCGATTGAAACTCGCTTACCTGATCTATTACCATTGGCACCAACAATCGGAATAACATAATAATCACAAACCAAATAATTGCAATTGTTGTTAACGAGGCTACCCATTTCGGGATTCCAAATCTTTTGATTCTAATTTTGCCGATAAACTCAACAAGAGGATTTCCAATCATGGCAATGAAGGCGGCGATTAGAATCCACATAATAATGTTTGTAAAGTAAATTACAAACAAAATTACTAAAGTAATCCCGATTAGACCGACTATGTATTTCCTATATTTTTCCATTTCTCTTTTTTTTTACGAAAGTAATCAAGATATAAATAAAAAAAACCGCTTGTTTAAGTTTTTTTTAAACAAGCGGTTTATTATAACATTAAAAGGTACTAAATACCGAATTCTTTTTTTACAGCATCAACATAGTCGAGCTTTTCCCAAGTGAACAATTCAACTTCGATATCTTTAGCTCCTGCATAAGGAGATTCGAAATGTTTTGTTACAGTAACAGGTGTACGACCAAAATGACCATAAGCAGCAGTTTCGCGATAAATTGGATTTCTGAGTTTAAGTCTTTTTTCGATACCTGCAGGTTTAAGATCGAAGATATTTTTAATTTTTCTTGAAATCTCAGAATCATTAGCTGTGATTTTTGAAGTTCCGTAAGTATTTACATAAACACCAACAGGCTCGGCAACACCAATAGCATAAGCTAATTGAATTAAGATTTCGTCGGCAACTCCTGCAGCAACCATATTTTTTGCAATATGACGAGCAGCATAAGCAGCAGATCTATCAACTTTAGATGGGTCTTTTCCACTAAATGCACCACCACCGTGAGCCCCTTTTCCACCATAAGTGTCAACAATAATTTTTCTACCAGTTAATCCGGTATCGCCGTGAGGGCCACCAATAACAAATTTTCCTGTTGGATTTACATGAAGAGTAAAATCATTTTTGAATAATTCTTGAATTCTCGCAGGTAAATCAGATTTTACTCTAGGGATTAAGATATTTCTGACATCTTCTTTGATTTTGTTCAACATTCTGTCTTCATCAGCATCGAAATCGTCGTGTTGAGTTGAAACGACAATAGTATCAATTCTAGAAGGAGAATTATCATCGTTATATTCAATAGTAACCTGCGATTTTGAATCAGGACGTAGGTAAGTCATTTGTTTACCTTCGCGACGTATTTCAGCCAAAACTTGCAAAATTCTGTGTGAAAGATCTAATGGCAAAGGCATAAAATCGTCGGTTTCTGTACAAGCATAACCGAACATCATACCTTGGTCGCCAGCGCCTTGTTCTTTGTGTAAACCAGCACCTTCAACAACTCCCTGATTGATATCTGGAGATTGCTCATGAATTGCAGATAATACGCCGCAAGAATTACCATCGAAACGGTATTCACCTTTGGTGTATCCTATTTGATTAACCACTTTACGTGTAACTTCTTGAAAGTCAACATAAGCAGTTGATTTTACCTCTCCAGCTACAACTACTAATCCTGTTGTAACAAGTGTTTCACATGCTACTTTTGATGAAGGGTCAAAAGCCATGAATTCGTCTAATATCGCATCCGAAATCTGATCCGAAACTTTATCAGGATGCCCTTCTGATACTGATTCTGAAGTGAAATAATAACTCATTATTAAAAAATTTAAACGTTAATAAAAGGATTGGATTTGGAAGATGTTGACCGATAAATTTTAGCATTTTTTTTAGAGTGGTAGCAAGCATCCAAATCCATCCACTAAAACATTGCAAAATTAAAAATATTTTATGAAATATGGAAATAAATATTTAAAAATTAATTATTATATCTAATTAATATAGCCCCACACTAACATAGGCATAAGTATTTTCATAGAAAACAGAGCAATAACTCCTATTTATCCCTTTCAAATCTACTAAAGATTTTAGATTAGTTTGTTGTAGTCTTGCGACATTCTAATTTATTTTTTATTTTTGTGCCAATATAAATACCAATTAAAAAAATCTGTTATGTCAGGACATAGTAAATGGTCGACGATTAAAAGAAAGAAGGGAGCAATCGATGCTAAACGATCGAAAAAATTTTCAAAATTATCGAAAGAAATAACCATTGCCGTTAAGGATGGCGGCGGTCATGATCCAGATTATAACCCAAGATTGAGAATTGCAATACAAAATGCCAAGGGCGTGAATATGCCAAAGGAAAACATTGAAAGAGCAGTTAAAAAAGGCGATCAAGACGGAGCTAGTTTTATAGCCTCAAGTTTTGAAGGATACGCAGCTCATGGAATAGCTGTATTTGTTGAGTGCTTGTCGGATAACAACAACAGGGTTGTTTCTAATGTTAGGGCGGCCTTTACAAGATACAATGGTGCTTTAGGCACAAATGGTTCTTTAAGTTTTTTATTCGACAGAAAAGGAATATTTGAGTTTGAGAAAACAGAAGAAATGAACTTCGACGAACTTGAAATGGAATTTATTGAAGCAGGAGCAGAAGATATTGAAATTGATGAAAACAATGTAACCATTACTTGTGCTTTGGAAGACTTTGGCAACTTAAATAAGAAATTTGAAGAACTTAAAATTGTTGCAACTAATTCAGAATTACAGAGAATTCCAAATGACACAAAAGCATTGTCGGTTGTAGAAGCTAAGTCGGTTTTACGATTAATAGAAGCCTTAGAAGACGATGATGATGTTCAGAATGTGTTCCACAATCTTGAAATGACTGACGAATTAGCAGAAGCAATGGAATAAAACCATACTTATCTTATTGATTATAAGCCTGTTACGCAACGGGCTTTTTTTTTGCAAAAAATTAAAAAAAAACTTGCAGGTATTGAAAAAAATATTTTTCTTTGCAGTCCTTGAATGAAAGGTTTACGGTCCGGTCGTCTAACGGTTAGGACGCCAGGTTTTCATCCTGGTAATCGGGGTTCGATTCCCCGTCGGACTGCAAAATGAAAGCCCAATCGCTTGACAATCAGCGCATTGGGCTTTTTGTTGCACAACAATTGCACAACAATTCTTGATTTTACTATTTTTTTGAGAACTAATTCCAATATTTTAACGTTTTCTTTGTCAAGAAAAAAAGAAAATAATCTTTCCAGATAGGGATAAAATTTATCCAGTGTTAAGATTATTATAAAATATGATCTAATCCTCACCACACTTTTTAGCAATTTACACCTCGATATTAAATTCTTTTTCAAACTAACTTTAAGCTATTGTCTATACATTTCAAATGTAGTTTCGAGTAATTTAAGAAGAAACAAGTAAAAGTAAGTAGTTCGTGATTTTGCACATCAATATAAAATTGGCCTCTAAATGGCATTGGAATATACTTTTGAAAGTTGATTTCTGGTTGTTTAGTTATCAATGGATAAAATTTGAAGAAGATTTTAATAGGGGAACAGCAAAATTATTAATTGGCTTTAGGAGGCAAGTCAAGCTGAGTGATAATTATAAAAACCCATTTTCAGCCTAACCGCCATTGAGTTATTTTTACCTCATATAAATATTTTCCCAAGCTCAATATAAGCTATTGTCGATGTATTTCTATCGGAGTTTGTCCGATTTAGTCTGAGTTTGTCCGGTTTAGTCTGAGTTTGTCCGGTTTAGTGATATATTATGAAAGCATAAAAATGGACTGGAAAAGGCTTATAAATAGGCTTTTGAAAGTTGATTTAATTCGATTTTATATTTTCAATTAGATCAATTATTAAAAAGAAAACTTAACTTATAAAATACTAGCGTTGCATTGGTTGAGATAGTTATTCGTAGTTATTCATAGTTCGTAAATTTGCACCTTAATTTAAAAATTGCCAATAAAGGAGGAGTGAAATGTGCTTTATAATGAAGATTTAAGACGATTTGCTTGCAAAAGATAACAAACAGAATGTGAATTGCAAATAATTATAGATGTTGCGTGCTGGTGTTCCTTGTCGTCAATTCTTTATAATCAACTTTTTGTTTTGTTGATTGCTGCTGAAAACTGCCTGTATTGCTGATTAAATAACGAACACAAAACTCCAATAAGCACCTTTCTCATTCTGATAAAAGTATTGTTCAATTTCTAGCACCCGGTTGCTTGCCAAAAAACGATTCATTTCTGCCTGTATTTCGCCGATGTCGCTTATCGGAATATTAAAAACGCGTATATGCATTTATTTTAAAAATTTTCGCCCGCCAAAGACGGTATATTATTTTATCGCTTTGCCTTTTGGTAGTTCGTCCCTCACTCCCTTTTGGCAAAGCTCTTTCAGCTTAAAAGGAAGGAAAGGATTAACCAATGTTTACTCGGGGGAGACAAGGCGGAAGCCAATATAGTAGTAGCGGAAGTCTGGGGTGTAGTAGCTGCGGAATGCACTCCGGCAGTAGCGCGCATAGGAGTCCCAGCAACCGCCACGGATCACGCGGTAAGAGCCCGATGATGGCCCTTTGGGGTTTGTCTGTGCCGAGGAGGAATAATCGCCATACCAATCGCCGCACCATTCCCATACGTTGCCATGCATATCGTACAAACCCCATGCATTAGGTGCAAAACTGCCAACAGGCATAGTTTTACCCCTGTATTCGCCTTTTGTACACCATTCCATAGGATAATTGCCACCATAATTAGCCTGATCTGAATTAAGACAAATACCTGTATTAAAATGTGCATCTGTTCCGGCTCTGCAAGCATACTCCCATTCAGCTTCGGTCGGTAACCGGCATCCCATATACTTGGCAAAGGCATTGGCCTCTTCCCAACTTACATTTATAACAGGACGGTTTTCACGACCCCAGCCTGCATCGCTTGGTCTTTCTTTACCTTTGGCTTTGCAAAAATCATCATATTGTTCAAATGTAACTTCATATTTACTCATTTTAAAAGCACTTAAAGTAACCTTGTGCTGGATTTCATTCACGTCTCTCAATGCTTCGCTTGTTGGGCTGCCCATTGTAAAAGTTCCCGCAGGAATATCTACCCATTCTATAATGGGCTTTCTCTCTTTCCAAGTCCCATTGCTGTATAAAACCATAATTCTGCCATTGTCAACAACTTCATTGACAACGGTTATTTCTGTTTGAGAGTAAAGAGAGAATGAATAAAATAAAACAATTAGTAGTACTAAAACACATTTCATTTAACCGATAATTTAATTTTGCGCCTACTCTTTAAAGGATTTTCGGCTTCCTCCACTTTTTATTTCTTGTCACTTTGGGTTGTCTGCCCTTTGTTTAACTGTCTGTCGTTTCATTATGTTGGTAACGTTTTGCAGCTACAAGAAGTTGGCGATTTCGGAAACGAAAACTGTCTGCCACAACAAAACTTAATACGAAGCGCAAAGCTTCATTTAACCACTGAACCGCCAATTTTTCGTAGGTGCTGTTATAAGCTGGCCTTCTGTCTGTCGTCATAGGTCGCTTAAGTTGTTTACAAGTGTCAAAATGCTGTTTGGATTATTTGTGTCGTAAAACCAATTATTGTCGAAGTCCTTAATTGTCGCTGGGTTCTGACTGTTGCCAACTACTAAACTGTGAAATTTTGTTTTGTTTTCTTTCGCTTTTAAAATTTGTTCGTGAGTTGTCTTATCGAACGCAGACATTACAAAATCTGAAAGCATAATTACATCTGCTTTTTTATAGTCGGCAGTTGTCAGCATACGAAGTGCTTCTCTCATTGCTGGTGTTGCGTCCGTGCCACCGTTAAAACTCATTGATAAAAATTGTATGATTTTGTCAAGTGAATTTTTAAGGTCGGTTAGGTTTAGTGTTTCTATACCTGTCGAAAATGAAATTAAGTAACACTTTCTGTTGTCACGTATTGCGATTTTCAGGATAGCAAAACAAAGAGTTTTTGCAACTGTTTCTGGTGTTCCGTGCATTGAGCCACTTGTGTCAACGCAAATAATAAAAGGGCCTTGTGCTTCTTCTTTTTCTTTTTGTCGCTTGTCTTGAAACTCTTCTTCTTTAAATGATAAAACCTTTGCTTGATATTCAAATGTTTGAAGTTTCTTTTCAGCGAACTTTTTAAAGAAAACCGATTGCATAGTTTCATCAGAAAGTAATGCAGTTTCTGAGGGTAGTAGGCTGCTTAAATCATCACTTTCTCTTATTCCAATTAAATCAGCTTTACTTGCGTGTTCCGCTTTCCATTCGGGTTTTATGGAAATGTTACTAAAATTTTCTTCCTCAAATTCCTTTTCGGCTTGTCGCATTTTACCTAACATTTCTGCAAGGTCTTTGAGTGATTTGTCTTTCTTTAAAAGTTCTGCATACCTTTTTAAAATGTCTAAATTGGCTCTTTGCCAATTTCCTTTGCTCATATCCCAAAGCCTGCCTAATTCATTTGTAAAAGGTTCTAAGGCTTCTTGAAGTTTTTTTAGTTTCTCAATTTGTTTATAAAGTTCCTCGCAAAATTTCTTACGTTGTTCTTCTATTATTTCAAGTTCCCATTTGGTTTTCTTTTTAAAAAGTAATTCGTCCCACTTTTCAGTGAAGTGTTCTTTTACACTTTCAAAACTTGGCTTGTCCTTTTCATTCTTTATTTTCTCGTCTAAACTTCTATTAAATTCCTTTTCGTAAAAATTGATGTCTAATTCCTTTTTTTCGTAAGTCTGTTCAATAAATGGATTTACCGTTTTCCAGTCGTTTTCAAATTTGGGCTTAGTTGTATTATCAAAGTCAGTTAATAGCTCTGTTTCTTTCTCAAATGGATTGTCAGTTTTGTTAATTTGCTTTTTGGTTTTATTGATAAAGTCAAGAATATCTTGTGTGATTTTTTCAGCAAGTTCTATGTCTTGTTCACAAAGATCTTTCATTGTTTCATTGGCAAGAATAATTTTAACAGCATCTGCAAAATTATCAGTATCAGAATTGGCGAAGCCAATTCCATTTTCTGTTTGTTTTGTTATTTGCTTATAAATCTCAATAGCTAATTTTTTGCGAATGTCTATATCCGCAATGCCACCAAAATGAGTAAACCTTTCAAATGAGTTGACCATTATTAAATTACTTTTTCTTCGTCTTTTAACTTTTTGTAATCATTTTGAACTCCTCGTACTTCAACTTCTATTTTCTCAATTTGCTTTCTTGTTTCTGTTATGTGACTTTCTACAATATTTGCTAATTCAGGCTTTGCGAATAGATTTATTCTTAAATGTTTTAAGTCAGTATTACGATAGTTTTCTAATTTTTCTTTTAAATTATTAGTGAGTTCAAGGAAAGTCTTGATTTTTGTATCCCAATCTTCTTCCACTTTTTTGTGTGGTTTTTTTGTTATTTGCCTTTTTTCACCTTTTGTAGTTGTTTTAAGATTGTATTCCTCATCTTTAATAAAAATACTGTTTTGGCTGTTGCCTTTTCTAATATTAAATCTTTGGTTCTGTCTTACTTGATTCCAGCTTTGTTCCCAATAATGCAAATGGAATGTTTGGTTTGAATTAGTTAATGCTTTAAAATCTAATTGGCTCAAAAGGTTATTGGTATTATTAAAGCTAATAATTTCGAAAAAGTCATTTCTTGCATTGGTTAACACTTCTACTCTTGTATCTTTTTCAAATTTCGTTTCTTCTTTTATTTCTAATTGAAATTCTTTAAGTTCTTCTTTAATGCCAGTTAAATTAAAGTTTAAAGAATATCCGTGCTTTTGTATTGCATCTCTCACAAACTTAGAAACTGTTTGTATTTGTTCTGTTTCATTCCAAAGGCAGTCTTTAATTAAAAAACAGTCCATTAAGTCAACAGCTTGGCGGTCGTTCAAATAAGACGATGTTCTCAATAGCCTTGCTGTTTTACGCCATCTGCGGTCGGAAATATAAATCTGCTTTTCTATATTCTCTTCTCGCTTGTTGTGTTGGTCAATGTAGTTGCGAACAACGTGAATTACATTAAATACATTTTCTGGTATTTCAATTTTATCTATGTCTTTGCTCCACTTTTCATATTCATCACTTGATATTTTCAAAATGTCAGTAACTGTGTCGGAATATGAGTTTAATGATTTTGAAATCATATCATTAAAGTTCTGCTTGTCTTGCACACCATCAACAACAATACGAACAAGAAATCTGTCCCAAAGTGCTTCAAGTCCTTCCCCTTTGCTTGGAAGTTCGTTTGATGCAGAAATCAATGCTTTCATTGGAACTGGGTCAATTACTACGTCACCATTTCTGTAAATTTTCTCGTTTAGAATTGTTAGCAAAGCGTTTTGAATTGAAGGGCCT
>JBBQCZ010000120.1:0-12403 GCA_038319215.1 Bacteroidales bacterium
ACCACATAATAATCTTTTTGTTGTTATGTCTTGCCTTCATAATATTTAGTTTTCCAACTACAAATATGGAGGCTTTTTTATTCACTAAAAACTGGTGATTTTTAGTTGCGAAAAATTGATGATGCAAAGTTGCTGATTACACTTTTCCTTTGCAACTTTGTTTTAGAGAATGACATAACAATGTCAGCTTGCCTCAATTCTAGTTGTTTTGATTTTCACCTCCGGAGCTGGCCCGCCGTTTTTCCATGACCTACACGCGTCGCTATTTTGAACGTGCATCGATATGATTAAATAATTTAAAGTGAAAATTAAATCCCCCAGAAATATTGCTTGATCCGATTTCATTTACTAAAAGCGTATCGGTATAAAATAACAATAATTTTTAACTCTCTTAGATATTTATCAAGAATTGCTTCTTACATAATTTTTGTTTTGCTAGACATAAAAAAAACTGCAAAACAAAGTTCTGCAGTTTAATTTTCTGTATTTTGGTTATTTACAGATTTATTTTATTTAAAAAGACCATTAAACTCTTCCATACTCACTTCCTTTTCCTCTAGTTTAACAGCTTCTGCAACAAAATCAATTATTTTTTCTTCTATTTCTTGCTCATACAATTTATTTACTTCTGCTTCTTTTTGAAGCATCTCAGTTGCATATTTCACAAGATATTCATCAGGGATATAAGACATTCCATATTGGCTAAATTGAGCAATAAGTTGTTGTTTTGCAGCAGCAATTAAATCTTCCTGCGAAACCTTTAACTCATTTTCTTTTGCAATCTTACTCTTAATTAATGTCCATTTTAAATCTTCAAGAAAATGATTAAATTCTTCTGCGATTTGTTCATCAGTAATATCCTTATTGGAAACTTTTAACCAACGTTTTAGAAATTCTTCAGGAAGATTAAAGTCCGCCTTGCTAATAAGTTTTTCTTTAATATCGAGTAATAATTTATATCTAGTTTCACGTGCGAACGAAGCTTTGATATCTTCAATTACTCTGTTTTTAAAATCTACTTCATTACTTACAGCATTTTCACCAAAACATTTATCAAAAAATTCTTGATTCATTTCAGCTTCTTTGTATTCTTTAACTTCTTTAACTGTCATTCTGAAGTTAGGAGTCATTGTTTCGACCTCTTCTTTTGTTATTTTCAACATAGAAGCTATTTCGGTTTCATTTTCAAAGGCTTTTTTAACGTCAAAATCTACAATTGTTCCAGCGGAAATACCAATAAAAGATTTTTTAATTTTCGCATCTTTAACCATTTTGATAGAGATTGAAACTTCTTCAACTGAAATACCATCAGCAATTATTTCACCTTTTTTCTCAATCTGAATAAGTTCAACGCTTAACAAAGATTCTTCAAGAGATTTTTCACATTCTTCGAATTTACCAAATCTTTGTTTGTATCCATTAACATATTTGTCGGTCATTTCTTGGTCAACCGCAATAGAATATTTGTTAATTTTATCTTTTTTAGACAATTTAACTTCAAATTCTGGAGCTAAAGCAATGTCAAAAATAAAACTATAATCCTGCTCCTTACCCCAATCAATTTGTTCTTGAGATTCACTTGGCAATGGATCGCCTAAAATATTTAATTTCTCGCTAACAAGATATTCCGACAAAGACTGTGAAACCAATTTATTCAATTCGTCAGCAATAATCGCGTTGCCATACATTTTTTTAATTAATCCTACAGGCACATTACCTGGACGAAAACCAGGAACAACAGCTTTACGGCGATAATCTTTAAGTGTTTTTTCAACATTTTCAGCAACATCTGTATTTTTTACATTAACAGTCAGCGTTGCATTTAACTCGTCAATTTGATTTTTTACAACTTCCATCAGGCAGTTTTTTGATAATTACTAAATTAAAAAAGTTAAAAAAACCGCATTTATCTCAATTAAGAAATTCATGCGGTTTTTGTACGGGTGAAGGGACTCGAACCCCCACGCCTCTCGGCACTAGATCCTAAGTCTAGCGCGTCTACCAATTTCGCCACACCCGCAAAATCGAGGTGCAAAGATATACATCTTTTTTTAAATAAAAAGCCTTTTTTATTTTTTTTAATCGATTTTTAAAAACTATTGGCATTACAGTATCTTAGATCAATAATTACAAGATATCCGAACATTCTGGAAACTCATCAATTGCTGTATTTGCAATTTTTTCGTCAATTATTTTTATAAGACTCTCTTTATCGGCCGACAAAACACCTGCAAGATTTAAATTATTCGACACATGATTACTTCGAAAAATTACATTTCTCACCTCAAGATTAGAAATAAATAGTTTTAATTCCTGCATTAGTTCAATAATTGATTGTTGTTGATATTCTCCTCCAAATCTTTTCAAATAGTGTTTTTCCCCAAATGGGAAACTTAATGTAAGCGTTGACAAAAACTTTGGATTTATTTCGTTTATCAATTTTGCAGAATTAACAGCATGATTATAGCTGTATTTACGTCCGCCCAGACCATTTAATATCATTATCGAAGTATCAATACCAGCATTTTGAGCCTTTTTTATTCCATCCAAGGTAGATGCGTTGCTTTCGCCTTTATTAACTAGCTTTAACAGTTCATCGTCGCCACTTTCTACGCCAACATAAAGCAACTTTAACCCAAGTTCACGAAGTTGTGATAATTCCTCATCCGACTTTGCTAGGATATTTGAAGGTAAAGCATAAGAAGATACTCTCTGAAGCCTACCAAATTTAGCGTTTATTTCTTCAAGCACAGGGATTAACTTTGACGCAGACATTACCATAGCATCGCCATCGGCTAAAAATACTTTTTTAACACCAGAATAATAATTTGCTAGTGTGCTAATGTCAGTTTTTACATCTTCAAATTTTCTCACTGAAAACTTTTTAGATTTATACATTTCACAAAATGCGCAATTATTGTAGGAGCAACCCAAAGTGAGCTGAATTATTGCCGAGTATGCTTCGGCTGGTGGACGAAATAGTGGTTCGTTGTATTTTACTGGCAAATAAAACATTCACAAAAATAGTAAAAAATGACAGATTTCAATTTTTCAGAAGATTGCCCAGGTTACTACTTAGACTTTATCCAATTTATAATCTCATCATCATCAGGCTCTGTTTTGGTACTAAGTACTTTAACCAGATATCCGTTTTCATCAATTAGATATTTTTGAAAATTCCAACCAACATTTGATGATTCTACACCATTTAACTTTTCATCTGTGAGAAATTCATAAATTGGATCTTTGTCGTCACCCTTTACTTTCACTTTTGACATCATTGGAAAAGTAACACCATAATTTACAGAACAAAATTCGAGAATCTCCTCATCAGTTCCGGGGTCCTGATTCATAAAATCGTTGGAAGGAAAACCAATAATAATAAAATTTTTATCCTTGTAAGTATCATATACTTCCTGAAGAGCCGCAAATTGCTTGGTAAAACCACATTTTGATGCAGTATTTACAATCATAATTTTTTTACCACTCAAAGTTTTAAAGTCGAAATCATTTCCATTAATATCTTTAACTACGAATGAATGAATTGATTTAGCACCACTGTCTGTGTCTTTTAATTTTTGACCAAATCCGAATAAAGAAATTGGCAGTAAAAACGAAAGAAAAAATATTTTTTTTGTCATATTTGAATTTTTTAAGTTTATTGTTGCCAATAAAACAAAAAAAGAGTATAGATGTTCGCAACTATTTTAAAGGAAGACTAATTGTAAATTCCGATCCTTTGCCATGTTCTGATTTCACAACAATAGTTGCACCCTGTTTATCTAAAAGTTCCTTGCAAATTTTAAGACCTAATCCCGTACCTCGTTCTTTTTCGGTTCCAAGATTCGACTCAATAACTGAATCTGTAAAAACATTTTGCAAATTTGTCTCAGTCATTCCAACTCCATAATCTATAACAGCAATGGAAGCAAAATTCTCGTTTTTTGAAATAATAATGTTTATTTGACTATTCCTATGTGAAAATTTTATCGCATTCATCAAAATATTTCGCAGAGCAATTTGAGTCATTATAATGTCACATGCAACATAAATTGGTTTTTCAGGTTTAAAATCTAGTTTTATCTCTTTTGGGCTTGATGAAATAGTGCAAAAATCTACAACTTGCCCAACTAAATCAGTTAAATCAGTATCAACCTTATTAACAATAAAAGTCTCTGTTTGTGCCTGCGACCATTCTAATAATGTTGCGGTAAGATCATATATTTTTTTCGATGCAGTATTTATAATTAACGATGTAATTGCCAATTTCTCGAGATTTTGAGTTTCGATATATTTTAATTGAAGATCGCTACTTCCGAGCAAACTGCTGAAAGGATTTTTAATGTCGTGTGAGATAATTCTAAACAGCTTATCCTTTGTTTGGTTAGAGATAACAATTTGAGAATAAAAATGCATCATATTACCCTTAAAGTAATTAGCAAAAACATAAATTATTAAAAATGAAATGGCATAAATTAGGTGCATTGTATATATTTCAATATACCCAAATTTTTGATACATTACAACAAACTTAATTGTAAAAAAACTTATTGGGAATAGTAAGAAAATAAAGTTTTTCCACCGTTTGTCAAATAAAAATATTGGCATTAAGGAAACAGTTATCAGAATATGTTCAGTTTGCCTAAACTCGTCGTAACTTAAAATAGTTAAAGCCACAGTATAAAACAAAAAAGCAACTGTAATTAGTACCATATTCGCTTTGTAATGTCTTTTATATTGCAAGTACCAAGAAGGAATACAAACCAAGACAAAAACCAACACATCAGCTATTGCAAGAAAATAATTTTCAATTACAATATTCAAAACCAAGAAAAAAGCTAGAATACCAGAAATAGAGAAAACTATTAAATTCATTAATTTTGCTTTTCTCAATTCCAGATATGGAAGTTGTGAGTCAACACCAAAATCAACTAATACTTTAGAAATATGTTTTATTTTATCAATAAATTTCATTAAAACATTGCTTAGCTCAAATTTACGGTTGCGTAAATTAACAATTTATGCAAATATATAAAAATAATACAAAGACAAACTTTCTTTGGAAATATAAATTTATACGAATTGAAAAATTAAGAGGGATAAATGACTTCTATTGTCGTAAAAGTGCAAAATTACCAGCAAATCTTTCTCGAATAGTCTTCAAGTTCAATTATTCGTACTTCGACACAATTATTAGGAGCTAATTCCTTTAGCATTTCTGGCCATTCAATAAATATTAAGGCATTTGAATCTATATATTCTTCAAAACCAATATCGAAAATTTCAGTAGTTTTTTCGATGCGATAAAAATCGAAATGATAAATTAGCGGAAAATCCTTTCCTTCATATTCATTAACAATAGCAAATGTAGGGCTTGTAACTTCAGTTAAAACTCCAAGCTCTTTACAAATTTGCTTAATAAAACTAGTTTTGCCCGCTCCCATTCCACCATAAAAGAGAAAAACTCTGTTTTCTCCAATATCTGAGCAAAACAACTTAGCCGCCTCTGGAAGTTGAGTAACCGAATTAACAACAATCTCAGCCATTTTATTTTGATTTTAATGTGATAACTGGGATAATCATTTCTTGCATTGAAACTCCGCCATGCTGAAAAGTATCTTTGTAATACTTTACATAATGATTATAATTATTAGGATAAGCAAAAAAGTCGTTACCGTAGGCAAAAACATACGAAGAGCTTAAATTTGTTTTAGGCAAATATGCATCTGCAGGATTAAGAATTTCGAAAACCTCTTTTTTATTATAATTAAGATTTCTTCCCTGTTTATACCTTAGGTTAGTAGATGTTTCGCGATCTCCAACAATTTTAACTGGGTCTGAAACCTGAATACTTCCGTGATCGGTGCTTATTACTAAATGCACGTCATTATCAGCAAGAACTTTCAACATTTCAAACAGTGGAGAAAACTCGAACCATGATTTTGTAATTGCTCTATAAGCCGAAGTTGTATTAGCCAACTCCCTCATCATTTTCTGATCAGTTCGAGCATGCGACAAAGCATCAACAAAGTTTACAACAATAGCCACAAACTGATTATTTAAAACAGATTTAACATTGTCTGTAATCTTCTTACAGTATTTTATATCAGTTATTTTTTCGTAATGCAGACCAGTTTTTACATTATAGCGAGTCATTAGGCTACGCAGCATTTCTTCCTCATACAAATTTTTGCCACCTTCTTCATCATCATTCTTCCATAAATCTGGATAAAGCTTATTGATTTCTGACGGCATTAACCCAGAGAAAATTGAATTTCGAGAATACTGAGTTGATGTTGGCAATATTGAATAGTACATTTCTTCTTCTGTAACAGTGTAAAACTGCGACAGTAAAGGCTCTATACTCTTCCATTGATCGAAGCGTAAATTATCCATTAGTAGAAAAACAACTTTTTTTCCTTCTTTTAATAATGGGAAAACTTTGTCTTTCAACAATCCAGGTGACAGCAAGGGTTTTTCCTCATTCTTAGGCTCAAACCAAGACGTATAATTTCGCTTGATAAACTTTGCAAAACTATTATTTGCTTCGTTTAGTTGCATTCTTAAAACTTCGTCCATGGTACTATCATGAGAAGCCGCCAATTCTAGTTCCCAATAGCTAAGTTTTTTGTAAACCTCATACCAATCTTGATAACTTAAGCTATCACTTATCTCCATGCCTAGCTTCATAAATACCGACTGATAAGCAGAAGTTGTTTTTTGGGTAATAAGCCTATCTTTATCAATATTCTTTTTTATTGCCAATAAAATCTGGTTTGGATTTACTGGTTTAATAAGATAATCGTTAATTTTGGATCCAATAGCATCATCCATTATATTCTCTTCTTCACTTTTTGTAATCATAATTACAGGAACAAGAGGAGTAATATTTTTAATCTTACTTAGAGTCTCTATACCACTAAGTCCTGGCATATTCTCATCTAAAAAGATAATATCATAATACTCTTTACCGACTAGTTCGATTGCATCAGCGCCATTAGTTGCAGTGTCAACCGCATACCCTTTTTGCTCAAGAAAAATAATATGAGGTTTTAATAAATCAATCTCATCATCAGTCCATAGTATTTTTATTTGCTTCATGGGCATCAATTTTAGTTTTATGTAATGCGAGAAATCTACTTGTAGTTTTCAGTGTAGAATCGCAGATATTCGTTAATATTTTTATTTTTCTTCAACTTAGTAAAGTTATCAGATGATATTACGAAGATTTTATAATTAACATTTTTCAATTTTGAAAACACATCTTCACTATTTGCAATCATTTTTGAATAGTTTGTAGATTGCCTTTGATTTTTAAATGTTTTCACAGTCACAAATTCATAATTAGCATCAAAAGAAGTATTTACGACATTAAACGTACGCATACTGAAATTAAAAATATTGAAGTTTCTGATTTCAAAACTTAGTCGTTTAATATCAACATCTTCAGTTTTAACATAAATTACATAAAAATGTTCAGCCATTTCATCAAATGTATAGGCTTCTGTTGGTAGAATTTTTGAAACCGAATCGTTTGGATTTTTATTCTCCACTGTAATTACTTCTGGTCGTTGTTGTAATTCAGCAATTAATGCATCTATATCAGTGGTGCCAAAATACTCTAGAATATTTTGAGCTGCCCCAGCTAGTTCATCATCTGGATACTTCTGCATAAAACTAACAAGTTCAGTTTTAAATTTATTAATATCTGAAGATCTTCCCACACATAGAACTTTCATAAACTCAAAATTAGGCACTAATTTATTGTCTGGATTTTCGGCAATAAACTTTGTTGCGTCGGCATTAACCTTTGAGTATTTTGCTTGCATATAATTATCGTAAGTATCCATATAAAGCTGTTCGTCTAGCCTCCTCTTTGTTTCTAACTCTTGAACATAGTTTGGATTTTGAAGCAGTTTTGCATAGTTTGTTGTTGGATAATTAGCAATAATTAGGCTTTTATATTTCTCCATACCAGAATCATTACCAACAATTTTATTTAGCAAGTATAAATTGTAGTACGACAACAATAAATATTCATTATTTGGATATCTTTTGTTAAGATCTTCGTAAGCCAAAATAGCTCGCGGATAATCAGAGAATCTCTCTTTATAAATTCTACCAACATTAAATAAGGCTTCAATAATTTTTAAATGAGACTCTGCCATAGCCGAATCTGTAAGTGGAATATCCTGAAGATAATATGCACGGTCTTTAGTATTATTTAATCTTGGTTTTAAGTTTCCAGCTGCGCTATCAGCATTTGCAACATCACTTCCACTTTCGGCAAAATCAGAAACTGCTTTATTTTTACGTCTCCAATTGTCCTCATTTTTTCGTGAGCCCCATTTTTTTGTGAACTCATTTTTACCAAAACTAAGTTGAGATGGATTATAGAAATACCAATTACCACCCGAAGGAGCATTTACATTATTAGTTCCATTACCACGCTGTTGATCAAACAGCATAGAATTTACGTTTTGCTGCTGCTCTTGTTCACGTAGTATTCTCTCCTGCTCTAATAAGTCTGCAATAATTTCGTCAATAATTTTATTACGATCTTTATCTGGCATTAGAGCTAGAGCCTGAACGCTATCTTCAAATTCGACAACGCTTGTAAAACTTACTAATTCGTTAAGATTTGTTGAATTTTTCTTAACTTCACTATATTTATCATAAGTAACTGGCAAAAAAGCCATACAAGTATCGTAATAAATTTGTGCATTTGGATAATCGGAACGTGCAAAATATATTTCTCCAAGTTTTAGACAAGAAAGTGCTTTTTGGTAATCGTTGCCCACACTACTTTCTGAGGACAATTTATAATTTGAAACAGCAGCTTCTTTATTTCCAGCTCTAAAGTCGATTTCGGCAATTGCATAATAAACTTGGTCCAGATATTCAATATTTTTATCGTCTTTCAGCATTTTACGAAGAGTCTTACGAATATCCTTTGAATTTTTACCCTGATCTACAAAGCATTTTGCCATGTTTATTTTAGCATTAAACTCCATTTCGTAAGAACTGTTCTTTTTTGCAACTTGCTCGTACATTTGCGATGCTTTTGCTAAATTGTTATTATACTCGTACAACTGAGCAAGAACATAATTATACCGTAATCTTTCTTTTTTGTTTTTTGTATTCTCAATAGCCTTCAACAGTTTTGGAATTGCATCCTCGTATTGTTTTTGTTTGATAAAGTAATCGGCATAAATTGCAGAGAAAAGACCACTAAATTTTTTAGGTAAATCTTTCTGAGCTTCAATAAAATCAAGTGTTTCTTTAGCCGATTTGTAATTTCCACTTTCGCTGAATGTTCGTGCCAAATAAAGATTAGCTATATGTCGACTGTCGAGGGTTGGATATTGCCTAACTACATAATCAAAATTTTGGCGAGCCTGAAGATAGTCTCTTTTAATAAAATGAGATTTTCCCATTAGTAAATAGCAATCGTCTATCCAATTATTAAATTCATTTCTCTCATAAAATTCCTTTTCTTTTTTCGACATACTACCAGCCTTTTTTACAGCAGGTTTTTTTGTTATAGAATGAATTTTTATTCCTTTAGATGATTTTTGAATTGCTTTATCCATTTCGCCACTAGCAGATCCGGCTAAATCTTCTTTGCTGTCGACAAAAACACTTAATATTTCATTGTAATTATCTGCATTTTGAGAATTGATCCTATTTATTCCTCGTTTGTAGGCCTCATTACCATTAAAATAAATATTGTATTTTAGCGTCATATTATGATAAATACGACTAGTTGAGGTATTCTTTTCAACAGAACAAGCAGCTGATATCATTATTAAGCTCAGCAGTAATAATATGGTTATATTCCTCTTTTTCAAATCTAAATCTTTATGCAATGATAACTAAATTTTTCTCTTTTTATTATTTACAAAATACACTTTTATTCAACAGTAACAGATTTTGCTAAATTTCTAGGTTGATCAACATTACAACCACGCATTACAGCAATGTAATATGACAAGAGTTGCAACGGAACAACAGTAAGTAAAGGTGCAAGGGCAAAATCAGTATGAGGAACCTCGATAACATAATCTGCCATTTCTTTAATAGTTGTATCGCCTTCCGATACAATTGCTATAATAAGACCTTTTCTAGCCTTTACTTCCTGAATATTTGAAACAATTTTATCGTATGAATTATCTTTAGTTGCTAAAACAATAACAGGCATTTTTTCGTCTATCAAAGCGATTGGACCATGTTTCATTTCAGCAGCAGGATAACCTTCGGCATGTATATAAGATATTTCTTTTAACTTTAGAGCTCCTTCCAAAGCTACAGGAAATAAATATCCACGTCCAAGATATAGGCTATTTGTTGAATCCTTAATTTTTTCAGCAATTTCTTTTATTAAATTTGCTTTTCCAAGAATCTGTTCAATTTTTTCAGGAATGGCATACAACTCGTCAATCAAAACTTCAAACTCATCCTTAGTTAATCCGCTATTAGCATATCCAATTGCCATTGCCATCATAGTTAAAACAGTAACCTGAGCGGTAAATGCTTTTGTTGATGCCACGCCAATTTCGGGACCGGCATGAGTATATACGCCAGCAACTGTTTCGCGGGGGATACTTGCTCCTACTACATTGCAAACACCCAAAACAATTGCACCAGCCTTTTTTGCCAATTGAATTGCGGCCAAAGTATCGGCAGTTTCGCCACTCTGACTAATTGCAATAACAATATCTCCTTTGTTTATTACAGGATTTCTATATCTAAATTCCGAAGCGTATTCCACTTCTGTTGGGATTCTTGTAAATTCCTCAAAAAGATACTCGCCTACTAGGCCTGCATGCCAGCTTGTGCCACAAGCAATTATCATTATTCTTTTAGCTTCTTTTATTTCTTCAAAAACATTATGCAAACCACCTAGTCGCAAAAATTTAGACTCATAATTTAGCCTACCACGATAGGTATCTCTAATAGCTTTAGGTTGCTCATAAATTTCCTTAAGCATATAATGTTCAAAACCATTCTTTTCGATTTCATCAAGCTTAAGGTCAATCTTTTTTATATTGGGCTGCTGTTTTACATTTTTTAGATTAGTAAGATTTAATCCTTCAACATTAATTACAGCAATGTCGTCATCATTAAGATAAATTACGCTTTGAGTGTATTCAATTATTGGAGTAGCATCAGAAGCTATAAAATATTCTCCATTACCAATTCCAATAACGAGTGGACTTCCCTTACGGGCAGCAATAAGAGTTTGAGGTATATCTGAGCACATAATAACTAAACCATAAGCACCTTCAACCATGTTTAAAGCAGATCTTATCGCATCTTCGGGGCTGATAGGACTTCCGCTATTTTGATTTTTAAGATACACATACTCAATTAGATTTACAAGAACTTCGGTATCTGTCTCTGATTCAAATTTATAGCCTTCTGCTGCCAAACCAATTTTTAGCTTTGAATAATTTTCTATAATTCCATTGTGAATTAGAACAAATTTACCGTTCATCGATTTGTGGGGATGAGCATTTGTGTCGTTAGGTTCGCCATGTGTTGCCCAACGAGTATGCCCCATTCCTAAAGTTCCACTAACATCTGCATTTACAAGTTGGTTTTCAAGATCGCTGACCTTTCCTTTGCATTTATAGACTCGTGAAATGTCGCCGCCAAGGGATATTCCAGCAGAATCGTATCCTCGATATTCTAATCTCTTTAATCCTTTTATTAAAACATCATAAGCCTGTCTTTGGCCAATATATCCTACTATACCACACATAATTCAATGCTTAATATTTTGAATAATAAATTTCAAGTTTCATACTTTTGTCAGAATTGTCGTTACCATGAATAACCGCTCTATAAGGCATGGTGCGATTATCTGCAGCAAATAAATAAATTCCATAATCCTCTTTTCCATTAACTAATTCCTGGATATGAAATGGAATATTAAAAGTATAAGTATATTCATCGGAGCCTAATAATCCACCAAAATGAGCATTATTTACCTTGTAATCAGTAATAAAATCGTATTTCCCACTTTCCAGAATTACAACTAAAGTCATTTTAGGAGGTGGAGCAAAACTACTTTCGTTAGTTCCCGACTTAACAGTAAAAATTAAATTTGCTTTATTGATAGCAATATTTGTAGAATCGAACATTGTTGCTATTTCAGGGAACTTAATTTTTGTTTTTAAACCACCCAAGCTTTGAACATAGCAATAATCAAGAAGAGATGCAGTATCGCCAGAAATTGCAATATTTTGAACGTCTGCCAAGGCTGTGTTATAATTATGATTAAACATATTTATTTTTGCAGACTTTGAATTAATAAAAAAGTCATAGCTAGCCGTATCATTGTAATAAAGAATCATTTTTGAATCATCGTCTGCCAAATTCAAACTAAAAATACAGCCTC
>JBBQCZ010000121.1:0-12354 GCA_038319215.1 Bacteroidales bacterium
TATTTTGACGATAATCAAAAGGTAGTTTCTGAGAAACTTATAGATATTTTAAAGTTGAAAGGATATAGCGTGGTTACAAAACTGACTCCTGCATCAGAATTTTATCCTGCCGAAGATTATCATCAGGATTATTATGAAAAATCAGGCTCAAATCCATATTGCCACTTTTATAAAAAGAAATTCTAAATTTAATAAGAGCAACTACGAATAGCATGCTATTTTGTAATGTGGTGAAGGTTAAAATTTTCTTAAAGATTATTCAGGTTTATATTATCTTAGTATAATTAATTACTTTAGCAGAATATTTTATTGTTAATGAAAAAAATAATTATCGTTTTCGCTTTTATTGCAATTGCCGTAGCATCTTTTGCTCAGGAAGGTTGGAGTCTTGAAAGGTGCATACAATATGCTTTGGAGAATAATATCCAGATTAAGACACAGGAACTTAACACTCAGATATATGGAAACCAATTACAACAATCGAAATTAGGAATCTTGCCTGGCTTAAATGCTGGTGCAAACGAGAATTTTACTTTTGGTCGTAATGTTGATCCATACACTAATCAGTTTTCTACAGATAATTTTTCTTCAACAAATTTTCAGATTTCTTCTTCGGTAACACTTTTTAGTGGATTACAACAATACAACTCAGTTAAAAAAGCTGAAATTGACGAGGAAGCTTCTTTCAAACTGCTTCAGCAAACAAAAAATAATGTTATGCTAGCTGTGGCCTCGGCATATCTAAATGTACTTTACGCAACTGATTTATTGGAAGTAGCTGTTCAGCAAAGAGACATCACTGCTTTGCAATTAGACCGCACAGAGAAACTTGTTACTTCAGGAAGTTTGCCTTTGCAAAGTAAATATGAACTTGATGCCCAGTTTGCCAATGAGGAATTAAATATTGTAAATTATGAAAATCAGCTCGACATTGCATTGCTTAGTCTTGCTCAGCTAATAGAAATTACAGATGTTGAATCTTTCTCGATTATTAAACCTAACATCGATAATATTACCACAGAATCGGGAATGCTTACTGCTGCTCAGATTTATAGCGAGGCATTGGCGAATATGCCCGAAATTGAATATGCTTCTTTAAATTATCAAAGTGCTGAGAGAAATCTTGCAATTGCTAAAGGCGCTTATCTTCCTAGGCTCACAATGAGTGCAGCTTATGGTTCTGGTTATTCAAGTGCCAGTAAAATGTTGGATCAAATAAATATGGGGACACCATTCCTCAGCGGATTTGCAACCGACGATATGGGAAATATCCTCGATGTTTATCAATATTCTTTCGATTATACATATTTAAACAAACCATTTTCAGATCAGATAAAGGATAATGCAAGCACATCATTGGCTTTTAGTTTGAGTATTCCAATTTTCAACGGACTACAAACACGAACAAATGTAAACAATAGTGTAATTTATCTTGAACAGTCGAAGATGCAAGTTGACCAAGCTGCAAAAGATTTACTTAAAGAAATTCAGCAAGCTTATGCAGATGCACAATCGGCTATGCGTAAACATATGGCAACCGAAAAAACAATGGAATCTATGCAGTTAAGTTTTGACTATACTCAGAAACGATACGATGAGGGCTTGTTGAATACAACGGATTATAATATTGCGAAAAACAATCTTTCTAAAACACAAGCTGAACTTATTAGAGCAAAATACGATTATATATTTAAACAAAAAATACTTGATTTTTATAGAGGTTTGCCGATACGATTATAGGCTTAAAACTTTAATAAAATATGATTTAATGAAAGTTCCCTTGCCAAAAAAATATAGCAATGAAAAAACAACAGACAAAGAAAAGAAAAATAACAAAGTGGGTAATAATAGGTGTTGCTGCACTAATTGTTTTAATGATTGTCGGTAAAAAAACCGGAGTTTTTGGTGCAGATACAAAACATCAGATTAGTACTGACCAAGTTACAAAAAAGACAATAACCGAAGTTGTTACTGCTAGTGGTAAGATTCAGCCTGAAACTGAAATTAAGATGAGTCCCGACGTATCGGGTGAAATTGTTGAATTAATGGTTAAAGAAGGCGATCAGGTTAAAAAAGGCGATTACTTATTAAAGATAAAACCAGATTTGTATGAGTCTGCTTTAGAAAGAACTGTTGCTGCTGGTAATTCTGCAAATGCAAATCTTAACAATTCGAAAGCTCGTCTGGAGCAGGTAAAAGCGCAATTTATTCAAACAGAATTGTCGTATAATCGTAATAAAAATCTTTATGATCAAGGCGTAATATCTCAGGCAGAATATGAAAATGCTTTGGCTGCTTATCAAATGGGTTTGGCCGATGTTCGTGCAGCAGAAGCTAGTGTTAATGCTTCAAATTTTTCTGTTGCAAGTTCTTATGCTACTGTAAAAGAAGCAAACGAAAATCTTAGAAAAACTTCGGTTTTTGCACCTATGGATGGAACAGTTTCTATGTTGAATGTAGAAGTTGGTGAGCGTGTAGTTGGAACCGAAATGATGGCTGGAACCGAAATGATGAGGATAGCTAATCTCGACGTGATGGAGGTTATTGTTGATGTTAACGAAAACGATATTGTTAAAATAAAACTTAATGATAGTGCCGATATCGAAGTCGATTCATATCTAAAACGAAAATTTAAAGGAGTTGTAACTGAAATTGCAAACTCTGCAACTTCATCAGGTTTATCTGTTGATCAGGTTACAAATTTTAAAGTTAAAATCAGAATTTTACCTGAATCATATCAGGATTTAGTTGATGCCGGAAATAAGTATCCATTTCGGCCTGGTATGTCGGCTACTGTTGATATTCATACAAAAGTAGTTTATAATGTAATTGCTGTTCCATTGCCCGCTGTAACTACTCGTACCGATTCTACTCAGGCTGGTTATCAGCAGGAAAAAAAGACTGTTGCTGAAGGCGAAACCTCAGATGGTGAAACTGCAAAAGAAGAAACTTCAACATTAATGGAGGTGGTTTTCGTTTATAAAGATGGAAAACTAGAGCAGAGAAAAGTTAAAACTGGCGTTCAAGATTCATATTATATCGAAATTCTTGAAGGACTAAAAGAAGGCGAGGAGGTAGTTACTGCTCCTTATAATCTTATTTCCAGAATATTAGGAGATGGTATGGATGTTAAAAAGGTCTCCAAAGACGAACTCTTTAAAACAGAAAAATAAAGGTAGATGCTCCAAATTGGCGCGCGGAACAAAACACAAAATACAATCCGTCCGCCTCCGCCGCGGCGGACGGAGGCTGACAAAATACAAAACAAAATCCAAATTACAAGTTGTAGTTTGGATTTTGTGCTTTTAATTCTCCATTGTGGGATAATAAAAAAGCTTAATTTTATCGGACAATAATGATTTTAAATATTGATAAATATTTTTTTAGATTTGTTTTTAGTATTTTTGCAGAAATAATTTTAAATTATGGCAACTATACTGAATATAGAGACTTCAACCGAAATTTGTTCTGTGTCAATATCTATTGATGGAGTTAGCAAATTTTTTAAAATCCACAAGCCTTCTGGTGATGCTGGCGAAAGATCTTCACATTCACAATTACTTGCCTTATTTATTGATGAAATATTAAAAGAAAACAATGTTTCTACTTCACAATTAGATGCAGTTGCCATAAGTTCTGGCCCAGGTTCATATACTGGACTTCGAATCGGAGTAAGCACAGCAAAAGGGTTTGCTTTTGGAGCAGGATTACCACTTATCGCTGTTGACACAATGCTAATTATTGCTGCGATGGCAAAAAAATCATGTTCTGCAGATTATGAATATATTGTTCCTATGACAGATGCAAGAAGAATGGAAGTTTACTGCGCTGTATTTGACAAAAATCTTAAACAGCTAAGTGGAACCGAAGCCAAAATAATCGAAGAAACTTCTTTCTCTGAACTTACTGCAGGCAAAACTGTTTTTTGTGGTAATGGAGCAGAAAAGTGTATAGAGACTATGCAGGATGAAAAAAACATATTCTTAACAGATGTTTTTACTTCGGCAGAGTTTATGGCAGAATTTTCTGAAGAGCTTTTTAATCAGCAAAAATTTGTCGATTTGGTATATTTTGAACCGTTTTATTTGAAGGATTTTGTTGCCACAACTCCAAGAAATAAAGTTATTTAAAACATTAAATTTATAGTTATGAGATTTACAAGCACATCAAATCCAGTCCTAACAAACAGAGCCTTTGAGGTCCAGTCTGACGGACAGGCGATGACAATTCAGGGTACAGTTAACAAATCTATATTTTTGTTTCTCCTCCTATTAATTGCGGCTAGCCTTTCGTGGAGACTTGCAGCATCTGATCAGACTTTGCTTACAACTTTATTGTGGCCATCAGCAATCGCAGGCTTTGTTCTTGCTATAATAACAATGTTTGTGAAAAAATATTCAATGATAACAGCACCACTCTATGTTGTGGCTGAAGGCTTTTTTCTTGGAGCAATTTCTATGGTTTACAATTATATTTTCCCAGGAATAATAATGCAGGCCGTGCTTTTAACAGCTGCAATTCTTGGCGTAATGCTTTTTGCATACAAAACGGGTTTAATAAAGCCTACTCAAAAATTCAGATCTGGAGTAATGATTGCTACTGGCGGAATTGGTTTGGTTTATCTTGCCTCATTTGCAATGAATATGTTTGGAATGAATATGCCGTATATACATGACGGCGGGGTAGTTGGAATTGGAATAAGTTTATTTATTGTCGTAATTGCTGCTCTTAATCTTATATTGGATTTTAGTTTTATCGAACAAGCATCACAATCAAATGCTCCAAAATATATGGAATGGTATGCTGCTTTTGGATTAATGGTGACTCTTATTTGGTTATATCTTGAGATTTTAAGACTTTTAGGAAAAATAAGAAGATAATATGTTTAAACTTAGCACAAAGGAAACATTTAGCATTAAGGATTTTTATTCTTCTGCTTTATTCGTTTATAAAGACGATGATAATTGGGTGTGTCCTCTAAATGTTGAAATAGAAAACTTCTTTGATACAGAAAAAAATGCGCTGATAGCAAAAGGAGGTTTCGAAAGATGGGTTTTATATCTTGATGAGGTGCCTGTTGGTCGAATAGTTGCATTCTGGACCGAAGCAAAATCTAAAAAAGCACAGCCATTTTCAGGTGGGATTGGGTTTTTTGAATGCATAAATTCTCAGGAGGGAGCAAATCTTCTTTTTGACACAGCTATTGAATGGCTAAAAAAGGAGGGTATGCAAACCGTTGATGCAACTACTGTCCCTGGCGAGAATTACAACTATTGGGGGGTTTTAGTTGACGGTTTTATGCAGCAAGGTTTTGGAATGCCATACAATCCTCCGTATTTTAAGGAGTTATTCGAAAATTACGGTTTCCAAAATTATTTTGAACAATATTCATATCATGTTGATTTATCCAAAAATTTTCCTGAACGGCATGTTTCGTTTGCTCAGCATATTATTGATTCGGGGGAGTATGAATTTAAACATCTTGATTTTAAAGAATCAGACAAATTTGTTAATGATGTAGCCACAGTTTTTAATGATGTTTGGTCTTCTTTTCACGCTGATTATGTCCCTGTAAATTCAGATGATTTTAAAACTATGTTTGATGACCTTAAGCCGGTTTTAAATCCTAAGTTTATTTGGTTCGCATATAAAGATGGACATCCAATTGGTATGGAAATTTGTATGCCAGACCTAAATCAAGTAATAAAACCATTTAAGGGAAAACTAAATTTATTAAACAAAATTAGATTCGCATTAAAAATTAAAAAAGTTGACAGAGCCAGACTGTTTGTTTTTGGAGTTCATCCCGATTTTCACAGAGCAGGAATTTTGCAAGCAATTTATCTTAAAATGACACAAAGTTTGAAAGATGCTGGAATTAAAGAACTTGAAATGTCGTGGATTGGTGATTATAACCCAACTGTAAACAGATTGTACAAGCATTTAGGAAATTCATATCATGCCAAAACACACGTAACTTACAGGTATATTATTGATAAAAGTGTTGAATTTGAGAGATTTAGTAATTAAAAACACAAAAAACAAGATCCAAATGACAAAAAAACAATCCGCCGCGGCGGACAATTAAAAATAGATAATCAAAAGGTGACTGAGGGTTTTGATGGCCCTTTTACAGGACATCAAAATGTCTCGAAGGCACCGAAAACAGAGAACAGAGCCCTTCGACTGCTTCGACTTCGCCGCGGCGAATCAGCAACCGAAGCTCAGGGTAAAAACAGATGAACCGTTAAATTATGAAACAGAAAATATGAAATACAGTTTTAGAAACGATTATAGTGAGGGTGCAAACCCAAATATTTTAAAAGCTCTAGCAGAGTCAAATTTAGAGCAACTTGATGGGTATGGAGAGGACAAATACTGCTTTCTGGCAGCTGATAAGATTCGTAAAGAATTACAAAATCCAGATGCCGACATTCATTTTGTTTCTGGAGGTACACAGGCAAATATGCTTTGTATTGGTGCGTTTCTAAAACCATACGAGTCGGTAATTGCACCTCAAACTGCGCATATCGAAATACACGAAGCTGGTGCTATTGAATTTACCGGTCACAAAATAAATACTTACGAAGTAGAAAACGGAAAATTAACTCCCGACAAAATTCAATATGCTGTCGATTTTCATTACGACGAGCACATGGTTGTGCCTCGTTTGGTTTTTATTTCCAATTCTACAGAACTAGGAACAGTTTACAAAAAAGCCGAACTTGAAGCTATTTCAGTAGTTTGCAAAAAAAACAATTTGTTGCTGTATATTGATGGCGCTAGAATGGGAGCAGCCTTGGCATCTGCCGAAAACGATCTTACATTGGCAGAAATAGCAAAATTAGCAGATGCTTTTTACATTGGAGGAACAAAAAACGGAGCTCTTATAGGCGAAGCAATAGTTATTATTAATCCGGAATTGAAATCACATTTCAGGTATAATATGAAACAAAAAGGAGCACTTATTGCTAAAGGAAGAATAATCGGAATTCAGTTTGACGAATTGTTTAAAGATGATTTGTACTTCAATCTTGCCTCGCATGCAAACAAAATGGCAATGAAACTTGCAGCCGGAATTCAGTCTGCTGGGTATAAGTTTTATTCAATTCCCGAATCAAATCAAATCTTCCCAATTTTCCCTAATGAACTAATTGAGAGACTTTACGAAAATTTTGAATTTTATATTTGGTCAAAATTCGACGAAACAAACTCAATTGCCCGATTGGTTTGCTCTTGGGCAACCAAAGAAGATGCTGTGGATGAGTTTTTGAGAAAGCTGTAATAAAAAAAGAGTTCCTGGGGAGGAACTCTTTCTCTTTTCATGATTGGTTGGCAAATGTTTTTAGTACAGACAGGCAACATAATCATAATGTGGGCCAGCTGCTAAAAACTGCATCTTAAAACTGACCTCACCTGCAACTGCCTCAACAGTGTAGGGGTCAATAAAAAACCAGTTAAACTTTCCTGATTTTAATTTCTTATACTGTAAATTATAAATTAATTCGCCGTAGTATTTTTCGGTAAGTGGAATGCTAATACTACCATCTTCTTCAAGATACAAATATTGCAAATCCGAAGAATCGAAAATTATTTTACCACCAGGATTCAATAATGTTCGCAAATGTTCAAGTAAGCATGGTAGGTTTGGCAAGCTCCCTGCAATTCCAATTCCATTCATTAATAGCAAAATAGAATCAAATGTTTTTCCTTTGTATTTGAAAATATCTTCGCAAACCACATTTTTAAGTCCTCTTTCTTTCATAACCTCGCAGCATCCTTGCGAAATATCAAGAGAGGTAACATTATATCCCAATCCCTGCAAATACAAAGAATGAGAACCGGCACAAGCACCAATGTCAAGAATTTCGCCTCTCGCTTGTTGCAATGCTTTTTGCTCATGTGGTGGCATTTCGTCAAATCCACGAAATAAATACGAAGCGGGTAAATAGTCCGTTTCAGCAATATCAGATTTGACTGTTATTCTGGCTTTTTTGTCCCCTGCAATATAGTCCTTGCAACATGTTCCGAATATATCTTCTCCCTCTATACTTTTCATTTTTTTATCAATCTGTGTATTTCCTCTAACCAAAAATCTTTAACGCATATATTTATAAAAAGTTGCAAATTGTTAAAAAATAGATTTGGATAAGCAGGGCAGCAAAAGCTATATTGCAAACAAATATGTATTTTGAACCCCGTTGATTCGCAGAACTAGAACAATCAATCTGATTTTTGACAAATAGAATCTTCAAGCTCCGCAATCTTTTTCATTCTTCTAAAAAATCCATTATATTTGTAATATCTTTTAGACCTAATTTTATGGTGAAACTTTTTATTAGACTGTCCAAATGGCTGAAATTGCTCAATCAATCGATTGTTAGCATATTCAGAATCTGGCTCATGTCGGGTAATTCAAAGGAGTTTCGTAAACAAAACTTGGCGTCCGATTCGATTGTTGTTTTAGGAAACGGACCAAGCTTAAAGTCGAGCATTGAAAGTAATAGAAGTTTTTTTTCAACACATGAATTGTTATGCCTTAATCATTTTGCTCTTACTGATTATTATACCGAGTTTAAACCGAGATATTATGTTGCAATAGCTCATGACTTATTTCTAGATGATGTTATGCCGCACTTTGTCGAAGCAAGTAATAAACTGTTTAATACAATTGCAGATAAAACAGATTGGAACTTAAAATTCTTTATTACTAAGGAAGCCAAAAAGCATGAAAGATGGAAAAAAATTCTGGAGCGAAATAAAAATATTGAAATTGTTTACATAAACCTTACACCTGTTGAGGGTTTTGATAGGTTTATGTTTAGGCGTTTTGATAAAGCCAAAGGAATGCCAAGGCCTCATAATGTGATGGTTCCTTCAATTTTTACTGCATTGCATTTGGGCGTTAAGAAAATTATTCTTGTTGGTTCAGATCATACTTGGTTGCAAGAACTTCACGTTGACGAAAATAATAGGACTATGTTTTTTAATGAACATTTTTATGATAAGGAAAAACAAACTAAACAATTCGATTATGCAGGGAAGCACTTTATGAAGCTTCATGAAATACTCGGAACTATGAGCTGTGCATTTGCAAGCTATCACATATTACAAAACTATGCAACATATAAAAAAGTAGAAATTATTAATTGTACTCCGGTATCATATATTGATGCTTTTAAACGTTGTAAATTAAACGAAGTGTAGAACATAAATGGCATAATCTCAAAGCAGCACTAAGCTCCCTTAGCCTCAGCCTTGTCCTTAGCCTAAAATAATAAATATGAAAACATACAATAAACCAAGAGTAATCGCCGAAATCGGCTGTAATCACAAAGGGGAAATGGAAATTGCTAAAGAATTAATTCAGTTGGCAAAATTCTGTGGCGCTGATTATGCAAAATTCCAAAAACGAAATTCAAAAGAGTTATTAACCGAAGAGCAATACAATGCACCACATCCAAATGAGATGCACTCTTATGGTAAAACTTATGGAGAACACCGCGAGTTCTTGGAGTTAACAGTTGAACAACATGCAGAGTTAAAGAAATATTGTGAAGCAAATGGTATTGGCTATGCAACATCTGTTTGGGATTTAACATCTGCAAAAGAAATCGCTAGTTTGAATCCAGATTTTATTAAAATTCCTTCTGCTTGTAATAACCATTATGAAATGTTGGAATATCTCCGCGATAATTTTAACGGACAAATACAAGTTTCACTTGGTATGACAACCAAAGATGAGGAGGTAAAACTTATCGAGTTATTTGAGAAAAATGGTTCGTCAAAAGACAGATTGATTATGGTTTCTTGTACATCTGGTTATCCAGTGGCTTTCGACGATGTTTCTCTTTTGGAAATAGATCGTATAAAAGAAACTTACGGAAGCAGAGTAAGTGAATTTGGTTTTAGTGGACATCACCTTGGTATCGCAATCGATATTGCAGCTTATGCTCTGGGAGCAACTTGGATAGAACGCCATTTTACAAAAGACCGCACTTGGAAAGGTACAGATCATGCGGCTTCTCTTGAGCCTCAAGGAATGTCGAAATTGGTGAGAGACCTTAATGCTGCATATAAATCACTTACATACAAGCGTTCAGAAATACTTGAAGTTGAGCAAATTCAGAGAGACAAATTAAAATATCGCAAAAAATGAGCATAGTTGCATTTGTACCGGTCCGAAGTGGCAGCAAGTCAATAATAGATAAAAACATTAAGCCTTTTAATGGAAAACCACTTATCTATTGGGTTCTAAATGCATTGCAGAATTCTATCGAAGTTAATGAGGTAGTTGTTGCTTTGGATTCTGATAAATATGCTGATGTGGTAAGAGATTTCGGCTTTTCAAAAGTCCAGATATATTTTCGTAAACCCGAGAATGCTGTGGACACTGCATCAACAGAATCTGTTATGCTAGAATATATTGCCGAATCAAAAATGAATAATGATAATTTGTTTTTGTTGGTTCAGGCAACCTCTCCGCTTACAACATCGAATGATATTGACTCAGCTATAAGACAATTTGCGTATTCTGCTAAAGACTCTCTGCTGTCTTGCGTAAAGACTAAAAGATTCTTCTGGAATGGGGATGGAACTACTGTGAATTACGATTATAAAAATCGTCCTCGTCGTCAGGATTTCGATGGTATGTTTATGGAAAATGGCGCATTTTATTTGAACAAAGTTTCAAATATTTTGCGGGATAAAAACCGGTTGTCTGGTACAATTGAGGTTTATGAAATGCCAGAATATACTGCTTTGGAAATTGACGAACCAGCAGATTGGATTGCTGGTGAAGCAATAATTTCTCAGCGACCAAAAGTTAATTCTTTACTTAAATCTGAAATAAAACTATTCCTTTCCGATGTTGATGGTGTTCTTACTGATGCTGGAATGTATTATTCCGAAAAGGGTGACGAACTTAAAAAATTCTGTACTTATGATGGAATGGGCATGAAAATGCTGCAACAACAAGGAATTAAAGTGGGAATAATCACTAGCGAAGACAGAGAACTAAACAGAGCTCGCGCTAGAAAACTAGGTTTAGACTACGATTTTCATGCACAGACAAATAAACTGGAAACGGTAGATAAATTGCGTCGAGAAATGGGAATCAGTATGGAAAACATTGCATATATTGGCGACGATATTAACGATTTCGATTTACTTAGCAGGGTTGGACTAGCAGCTTGTCCTTTTAATGCAGTTAAGAAAATTAAAGATATTCCTGGAATTATTCACCTCGAGAAATCTGGTGGAACTGGTGCTGTAAGGGAATTTGCAGAGATAATTCTGGGCGACTAAAACGGGAAAGTCTATTTTAGTTCTTCCTTAAATTTCCTTCAATCTTTTTACCAACATCTCAATTTCACTTTTTGCCTGCGATCCCATCGAAGAGTTTTCCTCAGCCCTACGAACCAAATATGGCATTACTTCTTTTATCGGACCATAAGGAACATATTTAGCAATGTTATATCCTTCGGCAGCTAAATTAAACGAAATATTATCGCGCATACCGTATAATTGTGAAAACCAAATGCGATTGTCGTCGTTTTTTAAATTGTGTTTTTCAATTAAATGGACGAGCTTTAGCACAGATTTTTCATTGTGTGTACCGTTAAAAACCTCTACGTAGTTTATGTTTTCGATAGAAATTTTAATTGCCTCATTATATGCTGCGTCTGTTTCTAGTTTAGTTGAGTTAATTGGGTCAGGATAATTGCCAGTTTTTGCACGATCTCTTTCTTTTTCCATGTATGCACCACGAACAAATTTTATCCCAAGTTTAAAATTTTCACGCTTTGCCATATCAATAATAAAATCCAAATAATCTAGCCTGTCTTTTCGGTACATTTGGAGGGTTGTAAATACAATTGCTTTTTCACGATTATATGTATGCATAAATTCAAGTAGAATATTGTCAATTCTTTCCTGATACATAAAGTCCTCAGCATCAACAAGTACCGAAATGTTGTGTTTTGAAGCATAAGCAAAAATATTGTCCAATCTAAGTTTGTAATCACTAATGGCAGGGTGGTTTTCGTCCGTATCATTCTTTAGAAATTCTGAATTAATAAGACCTGTAGGTTTAAAAACAGCAAATGGAATATTCTTATTTTTTGCAGCCAAGTCAATCACTTTTTTAATCTCCTTAATAAGATTGTCAAATGCTTCATTATTAGAAACCCCCTCAATTGAATAATCAGGAATTGTTTTAACATTGTATCTTCCAATTTTATTAGAAACCTTTAATATTTCATCTAAACTTTCGCCGCCACAAAACTGCTTAAACATAAAATTTGTAAATGGCTTAATAGGAATATGCAAAGCCAAAGCAATGTTTAAAAAGAA
>JBBQCZ010000122.1:0-12201 GCA_038319215.1 Bacteroidales bacterium
TTGATGAATTCCATTTTAGATATAATCGAAGGGCATATATGGGGACAATATTCAATGTAACCCTCAAAAAGATGGTGCAAAATTCAAATTAGTCAATAATGATAGGGGTTTCAGAATGCGCTCTAAACGCCTATACCAATAAAACTATTTATGAAAAATTTATTAAAACTTGCACTTATAAGTATTATTAGCATTTCTTTTTCAATTTCAGCACAAGCTCAATCAACTGAAGATTATAAAGTAACAGTTGGTTTTCATTGTGCTAATGGCAAACAACTTCTTGAAACAAAGTTAGCTGAAGTAAAAGGAATTGAGTCTTTTGTTGTAAATCTTGAAACTAAGGTCATTGATTTCAAGTTTGACCCAGCTATTATTACTAAAGAAGGTATTGTTGCTGAAATTGAAAAAATTGGATATTATACAGAATTTTCCGATAAGAATAAGGAAATCAAAAAAGCATGCAGCCACGGTACAGAAGAAGGTGGTGAGAATAATAACGAATAAGCATTGTTATTTAAAGTGATGGAAAATCTGGGGGCTACTCCAGATTTTTTTTTTCAATATACATTATGCTTTTTGTAAAATTAAAATCTGTTTAGTATCCTCAGAAATTCTGAATCTATCATCTGCGCGTAAACCTAATAACCAAACAATATCACCTGCCGACTCTAGAATGAGGACATCATTTTTATCAAACATGCTTAATTTTTCGTCAATAAAAAAATTAGATAACTTTTTAAAACTTTTCATACCAAAAGGTTTAAACTTATCCCCTTCTCTCCAGTGCCTAATTATTAGTGGAAATTTAAGTTTATCAAAATCGACGTACGCAATATTTTTATCTTTGATAATTTCATAATTCTCGATTTTCATTATAAGCTTAGCTGAAATATTGTATTTCTCAAGCAAAATTAAATTATCAGAATCTATTTCTGCGATTTCGACACGCGAAGGTCGTACATTTTTGTCAATCACAAGTCTATTTCTATCTTTCAACACCTCTGCATTAAGAAATCGACACAACTTACCAGTCTGTGCTTCTAATAAACTTACAGATTCAACTGCTAAACTTTTTGGCAATCCTTCAGCAATCAGAAGCTCAAATAAAACAGTTTCTGGAGCGGCACATTTAGCTAGTTGTTCAATATCAATAATTATTTTATTTTGTTCATAATGCAAACATATATTTCTAATTTCAGAAACGTATGCTTTTAAAACCAATTCAGTATCGCTTAAATATTTTACTGATTTCAAAATATTAGTTTTACTAGACTGATTTATTTCTTCCATTAAAGGAATAATCTGGTGTCTAATTTTGTTTCTAGAATATTTAACGGTTTTATTTGTAGAATCAGTTCTAAAGTCAATAGTGTTACTTAAAGCAAAATCCTCAATTTCTTTTCTTGAGATTTCCAATATTGGTCTAAACAGTAGATCTTTCAAAAATTTCATCCCTGTCAATCCTCTAATTCCAGTACCACGAATTAGGTTTGTGATAATAGTTTCGGCTTGATCATCGGAATTATGCGCTAAAGCAATGTACTTGCAATTGTGCTCTTGTGCCATCTCAAAAAACCAGTTATACCGTAATTCTCGTGCAGCCATTTGAATCGAAAGCCCAGTTTGCTTAGCATAGAAATTTGTATCAAATTTTTCGCACAAAAACTTAAATTCAAATTTATCTGCAAGTTTTTTCACAAAAGCTTCATCTCCATCCGACTCTGCTCCTCTCAATTTAAAATTGCAATGAGCGACTACGCAGTCGAATCCAAAATCGCTGAGAACATGCAGCATTACAGTAGAATCAATACCACCGCTTACTGCGCACAATATTCGGGTACCAGTTTTAATCCCTGCTTCATCAATTTTTTTAAATACTTTTGAAATCATATTTCTTGGAAAGGTGACTGTACAAATTTAGTTAAATATCCTGAATATTCTATGCGAGAAATATTTTCTCCACCAAGACTTTCGAGTAATTTAGTATGCAACTGACAATCAATAACTTTCACATCATTATTTTTACAATAATCTGTCAACAAACAAAAAGCAGCTTTACTAGCATCTGTTTTTAAATGAAACATAGATTCTCCAATAAATACTCCACCTAAATTCACTCCATATAACCCACCAGCCAATATTCCTTCTGAGTATGCTTCGAAAGACATAGCAAATCCATAGTCGTGCAATTTTTTATAACTCGAGCACATTTCTGCTGTTATCCATGTTCCATCCTGTCCATTTCTACTTTGTTTTGCACAATTTTCGATCACGGATTTAAAATCGCTATCAATCTTATAAGTGAATTTACTACAACTTTTACGAAGGGATTTTGAGATTTTTACTTTATCAGGAAAAACTACAAATCTGGGATCTGGCGCCCACCACAATATCGGTTCGCCATCACTAAACCAAGGAAAAATGCCCTGTGTTAATGCAAAAAGCACTCTTTCTGCAGACAAATCTCCTCCTATTGCTAATAGTCCATCAGGTTCGGCTTCATTAACATCAGGAAAAACAATATTATCTATAAGTTCGTAAATTGGCATAAGCAAAGTTAAAAAACAAAAAACAAATTCCAAATAACAAACAAGATCTTGTTTATTGGAATTTTGTTTTTATTAACTTTGCTGAATGATTCGTTGGCTCGAAAAAAATATGCTCCCCTGTCCTGTTCATCAAATAACAGGTTACGAATGTCCGGGTTGTGGTATGCAAAGAGCGATAATAGAATTATTGAAAGGCAATTTATGGGAAAGCATACTGAGCTATCCTGCTCTTATACCGTTAATATTGATGTTTATTATGTTAATTTTGCATTTAATTCTAGATTTTAAAAATGGAGCAAAAATTTTGAAATATATTTTTATCATCAATGCAATTATTATATCTTTGAACTATCTGATAAAACTGTTTAATCACTAGCTAAAATCTTATGGAAAACGACGAAAACAAAACTAGACTAATTCCAACTCAACCAGAAATACCACCGATTCCAAACATAAGTAGTATACCACCTTTGCCAGAGCTAAAAGATTTTGGAACGCCAATAGAAACAACTAATTCAATTGAGCCAGAAAAGCTAATGCCTTCTAGTCAAATTACGAACGAATCTGTTTCAAATCAAAATAACAATAAAGGATTTGGCGAATCACATCTTGATTACGCTAAACAACAAGAAATAAATGCTAATCAAAACTTAGGTTTTCCGGCACAACAACAACAACAACAACAACAACAACAACAACAACAACAACAACAACAACAACAACAACAACAACAACAACAACAACAACAACAACAACAACAACAACCGACTTATAATAATCAAAACATGAATACAGCAAGTCAAAATCCAAATTTCAACTATGGGCAACATCATGGAATGCAAATAAAACTACCAAATTCCACTGGAGTATTAACTTTAGGAATTATATCTATCGTAAGTATTTGCTGTTGTGGAGGTTTAATCGCTCCTATCCTTTCGATAATTGCACTTTCACTATTTCCCAAGGCTAAAAGAGATTACCATGCAAATCCTGAATCTTATACACTATCGTCTTTCAACAATTTAAAAGCAGGTCAAATTTGCGCTATAATTGGATTAGTATTAGGTTCTTTGTTTGTAATTTATTTTATATTTATAATGATAGTTGATGGTGGTAGCTACAACGAAGTTAATAAGGCAATAAATGAAGCTTGGAACCAAACAGGCTACTAATCTATGAAATTAAAAAACAGAATAGAAGTTTTATCGGCTATTGGCATCGAATTTATAGAAATATGCAAAAATCCAAATCAATTTAATTTTCCTGGATTTGAAAAAATATACCATTCTAATCCTTGGTTCAGCGAGGAGTTTGTACGTTTTTCATTATCAGAATGGAGTAATAATTTGACTGAAAAGAAAATAAATAATTGGTTAAGCAAATATTCTATTTCTGACAATCTATCGGACACAACATTAGGAATTATAATGGCTGGAAACATTCCAATGGTTGGCTTACATGATTTAATTTGCGGATTTATTTGTGGAATAAACATGAATATTAAACTTTCATCGAAAGATAATTTATTAGTTAAATGGATAATTTCACGTATTGTTGACAAAGCACCGGCCTATCGTTCAAAGATTTTAATAAGTGAGAATAAAGTTGAACACTTTAATGCTATTATTGCAACAGGAAGTAATAATTCAAATAGATATTTTGACTATTATTTTGCATCCGTCCCAAATATATTAAGGAAAAATAGAAATTCTATTTCAATATTAACAGGTAACGAAAGTAAGGAGGAATTAGAATTATTAGCAGATGATATATTCCTTTATTTCGGACTAGGCTGTAGAAATATTTCAAAAATTTATTTGCCAGAAAATTACGATTTCAATCCTTTATGCAATGCATTGCACAAATATATTCATTTAAAAGACCATTTTAAATTTGCAAATAATTTAGATTATCAATATGCTGTACTTGCAATGAATAATATATTGCATGTTAATCCTGGAAATTTATTTTTAGTTGAAAAAACGGATATTTCAGCTCCAGTAGGCATAGTGAATTACGAATTTTACAGCGATTTAAATAGTATTATTCCTATAATTGATCAGAATTTTGAAAAAATTCAATGCGTAATTACAAATTGTATTGAATTTTCCAATAAATTAGCTTTTGGAGAATCACAAAGACCAGCATTAAATGAATATGCTGACAATATAGATACGATTAGTTTTATATTAAATTTATAGAAATGATAATAAAATACAGATTAATCTCGAGCGAAAATGACGATTTTGTTAGAGACATAGAGTTATTTTCTGACAATACATTTTTAGACCTACACTTGGCAATACAGGCGTCGTGTGACTTTGACCCTAATTTAATTACAACTTTTTATGAATCAAATAAGTCATGGGATAAACTTGAAGAAATTGCACTTGACAGAATTGACATAGAGTCTCAAGCCGATGTTTTATTAATGGAAGAAACAAAACTTGATAATTTCGAGCTAAAGATTGGTCAAAGATTTATTTATCTTTTCGATTTCTTCTCAGTTCGTTCATTTTTCATCGAAATAGTTAATATTCGTGAATCGACAAAGGATGACATTCATCTTGAGTTTCCTATTTGCACTTTAACCCACGGCAAGGCACCACGGCAAGTTTTTATTGATGATATTACTGATGATGACCTTGACAACTTCGATAGTTTTGACGAGGAAGATGATGATGAATTTGGAATGGGAAACATTGATGACTACGATCTCTAATGACAAAACAAAAAACACTTATAATAATCTTTGGTCCTACTGGAGTTGGAAAAACTGATTTAAGTATTGAAATTGCCAAGCACTTTAATTCTGAAATTCTGTCTTGTGATTCGAGACAAATGTACAAAGAGTTGAATATTGGTGTTGCAAAACCTGAACCCTACCAATTAGAAGAAGTTAAACATCATTTTATTAATAGTATTTCAATTGATGATCATTACAGTATTTATCAATATGAGGATGACAGCATAAAACTTCTAGATAATTACTTTAAAACGAAGGATATTGCGATAATGTGTGGTGGTTCTGGACTTTACATCGATGCTGTTTGTAACGGAGTTGACGAAATGCCCGATCACGATCAGGATATTCGCGACCAAGTAAATGAGCTATACAAAACTCAAGGAATTGAATCGTTACGTTTTGAATTAAAAAGAGCTGACCCAGAATACTATGCACAAGTCGATTTAAAGAATCCAACCCGGATAATGCGTGCATTAGAAATATTTATTCAAACCGGAAAACCTTTTTCTGAGTTTCGAAAAAATAAAATGATTGAAAGAAATTTCAAAACTATAAAAATTGGCATAAATTTAGATAGAGCTTTACTTTATGAACGAATAAATTTGCGTGTTGACAAAATGATGCAAGATGGATTGTTTGAAGAAGCTAAAAGGTTTTACAATAAAAAAAATTTCGTAGCTTTAAAAACAATCGGGTATAAAGAATTGTTTAGTGTAATCGACAAAACTATTTCTTTGGATGATGCGATAGAATTATTGAAGAAAAATACGCGAAATTATGCAAAACGACAATTAACATGGTTTAGAAGATATGATGACACCGTATGGTTTGAACCAGATAAAATTAAAGAACTAAAAGAATACCTAAATAGTGAAATAATACGTTAATAATAAATAAATAAATAAACTAAATTTAAAATTATGAAATTTATAACATTCAGAAATACAATTGAGAAAATTAACATTGTGAGTAAAAAAAGTCTTTTGGTTACAGCATCGATAATTATTATCGGTCTTATGTCATTTGAAAGTGCAAATGCACAAACAGAGGTATCAAAAATTAAAAGTTTATCTGAAGCAGATTTTACTGCTAGTACGAAATCAGGACTTGTTTTGGTTGATTTTTATGCAGACTGGTGTCGTCCTTGTAAAATGATGAAGCCAATTCTTGAAGAATTTGCTGGTGATTATCAGAGTCAAATTACAGTAGCTTCTATTAACACAGATAATAATAAGAATCTATCTACTAAGTACAATATTTCTGGCATTCCTTGTTTAATTCTTTTTAAAGATGGAAAAGAAGTAAAGAGAATTGTTGGCTATCGTGAAAAAGCACAGTTAATCTCTGATTTGTCGGAATACATAAAATAGTGAATTACTTTTCTAAAAAAAAAAGCCTAAAATGTAAAAATTTACATTTTAGGCTTTTTGGGTTTGAGTATTCTTAGAGATTGTTTTGCAAATATTTTTCACATTCAATAATTGCTTCTGGCTTTCCAAGATCAAGCATAAACTTATCATCATGAATCCATGCTCCGATTTTTTCAGTTTTTGCAATTTCGAGCAGCTCTGGAATAATTGTAAAAGCACCTTGTTTTCTTAAACAGTGGAAAATCTTGTAATCGAACATATATATCCCACTAAAAGCCATTTCGTTGTACTCTTCTTTTTCTACTGAAATTATTTGAGAATCTGTTTTATAGCTTTTCCACCCACATAATGAATTATCTTCATCAAATAATAAATAATTTGAACTCTGTCTATGTTTTACGGCCAGACTCACCAAATTCCCAGATTTTTTATAATCATTATAAAATTCTTTCAAATCAATATCTGAACATATATCAACATTGTGTAGCAAGAATATATCACCTGGTTCAAAATATTTTTCAGCATTTTTTAATCCACCACCAGTATTTAGTAAAAGCTCCGATTCGTTTGAAATTTTTATTTCAACACCAAAATCATTAGATTCGATAAAATTAATAATCTGATCTGCAAAATGATGTACATTTATTACAATATAGTTGAATCCAAAATCGCGTAATCTCTCTATTTGCATCTGCAACATTGGTTTACCAGCAACTTCGACCATGGCTTTGGGTCTATCATTTGTAAAAGGGGCAAGTCTCGTTCCTAAGCCTGCAGCAAAAATCATTGCTTTCATAGTCTATGCTTTATAATATATGGTGTAAAAATAAAAAAAATGCCCCGAAATCGGAGCATTTTAATTCTAATATTTAATTTTATAATAAGAAGCTTAGTAATATACCGGCAGCAATAGCAGATCCGATAACACCTGCAACATTTGGTCCCATTGCATGCATCAACAAATAGTTTGATGGATCGGCTTTGTGCCCAAGTTCTTGAGCAACACGAGCGCTATCAGGCACTGCCGACACTCCAGCACAACCAATAATTGGATTAATTGGATTATCTTTTGGAGAAAGCCAATTCATAATTTTAGCAAAGAAAACGCCAAAAGCAGTTGCTAGAATAAACGATAATGCACCCATTGTGAAAATCATAACCGAGTCAAATGTTAAGAATACATCAGCCTGAGTAGATGCTCCAACGCTAACTCCAAGTAAAATTGTTATTGAGTCAATAAGAGGATTGGCAGCTGTTTCGGCAAGTCGCCTAGTAACACCACTTTCTTTAAGAATATTTCCAAGGAATAACATCCCAAGTAACGGTAATGAAGTTGGAGTGATGTAAGCAGTAAGCAGAAGTCCAATTATCGGGAATAGAATTTTTTCGATTTTTGAAACCTGACGAGGCGCTCTCATACGAATAAGTCTCTCCTTTTTAGTAGTAAGCAAATTCACGACTGGAGGTTGAATTACAGGAACCAGAGCCATGTATGAATATGCAGCAATAGCAATCGCACCTAATAAGTTTCGGGAGAAAATAGGATCTCCCGCACCCGTAAATCCGACTATATTCATTCCATTTGCAAGTTTAGAAGAAAGGAAAATTGCGGTTGGTCCATCAGCCCCGCCAATAATTCCAATTGCGCCAGCTTCTGCAGGATAAAAACCAACCATAAGAGCAAGCACAAATGTAGCAAATACTCCAAACTGAGCAGCTGCCCCGAGTAACATTAATCTAGGACTAGAAATAAGTGCCGAAAAATCAGTCATTGCACCAATACCAAGGAAAATTAAAGGAGGAAACCAACCATTAACAACACCACCATAAATAAAGTTCATTACCGATCCAGGCTCGTAAATTCCAAGTTGGAGATTAAAATCAACTGCTTGAAACATTGGAATATTTCCGATGATTATACCAACACCAATAGGAATAAGCAACAAAGGTTCGTAATTAAAGCGTATAGCAAGAAAAATAAAACCGAGAGCAATAATCAGCATTATAAGATGCCCCCATGTTGCATTTTCAAAACCAGTAAACTCCCAGAATTTTAGTAAGCCATGCACAGAAGAGCTTCTCTGAGTATAATCAAATCCTCCTTCAACAATAAGATGCCCATCTACTATTTTTGCAGTACGCATAGGTAACTGAATAATTTCAGCAGTTTCAACATAAGGAGCCTGTCTTTGACTCATATTTTTACTGTAATGAGTGACAGTTGATTCATTGAAGTAAAGATAGACAAGCTCATCTTCAATTTTGTAAGAGCCTAAATATTCATGTTTAGCAGAATCTAAAGAAAAAGTACCATCATTTTTAAACGTTAATGTTTTATAACGGCAAACAGTTTCAACACCTGCGTCTTTATCTGGCATAATCGGAGTCGGATAATATCCACCCGATTTGTTCATCCATTTACCTTCAATCAATTCAGCTTTAATATCAGCATTTCCTGCTATAGATATTAGCCCAATAAATAAAAAGGTAAAAATCAAATATAATTTATTTTTCATATTTATTATTTTACTTATTGAAGTTCAACTAATACATCATTTTGCAAAACAGATTGCCCATTTTTAACTTTTAATGCTGTAACAATTCCATCAAACTCAGAAACAATATTATTTTCCATTTTCATAGCTTCCATTACAAGAACTGTTGTTCCTTTTGAAATTTTATCGCCCTCGCTTACTTTAATATCGAGGATAAGACCAGGTAAAGGAGATAATACTGATTTGATATTCCCTGATGCAGCAGTAGGTTTTGGTTGAACAGGTTCATTTTTCACAGCCTGAGCTTTAGGTTTTCTAACAATAGGAGCTGGTTTATCAGCAGTCTTTTCAAGTTCTACGTTGAACTTTTGTCCATTAACCTCAATCTGAGCATTGTTGTCAACAATGTCCACTATTGCAACATCATAATCGTTGCCGTTAATTTTAAATTTAAAGTTTTTCATTATATGGTTTTACTTTAATTAATGTTTTGATATTACATTTTGAATTTTCGTATTCCACGGAGAGTTTATCCTATCATTAATATCCAATGTAAGAATCATTGATTCTTCATCGTGATGGTCTTCGAAATGCAAACTCAGAGCCATTGCTATAGCAGCAAATATTTCCGAATCAGTACTTGACGACGTTTGAGTAGTTAAAACCTCTGTTTTTGGACTAGCATCACTTTTCTTTTTAATTTTAATATTTAGCAATTTAGGTAAATATGCAAATATCAAATAAATGATTAGAAGTGCGAAAAACACGACTCCAAATCCAATAAGAAAGATAGTAACAGCATTTCCATCTACTTTAGAAATATCAAAAGTTATTGCATTTATTATATTCATATCACAAAATTATAATGGTATATTGTTGTGTTTTTTCGCAGGCATAACAGCTTTTTTAGTTGCTAAAGAAGCTAAAGCTCTAATAATTCTAAAACGAGTATTTCGAGGCTCAATTACATCATCAATATAACCGTATTTAGCAGCTTGATAAGGATTTGCAAATTTCTCACGATATTCCAACTCTTTTTGAGCAATAAATTCTGCTTTTTTCTCAGGATCTTCAATCAAGCTCATTTCTCTAAAATTAAGAACTTCAATTGCACCAGAAGCACCCATAACAGCTATTTCGGCTGTAGGCCATGCATAATTCAGGTCTCCCTTTAATTGTTTACAGCTCATAACATCGTGAGCACCACCATAAGATTTACGTAAAGTAATTGTAACTTTAGGCACAGTAGCTTCACCGTATGCATACATTAATTTAGCGCCATTTGAAATAATTCCGCCATATTCTTGAGTACTTCCAGGAAGGAATCCAGGTACGTCAACCAAAGTAACTAATGGAATATTAAAACAGTCGCAGAATCTCACAAAACGAGCCGCTTTTCTAGAAGCTTCAATGTCAAGAACTCCAGCTAAAAAGCTAGGCTGATTTGCGACAATACCAACAGACTGACCGTTAAATCTTGCAAATCCGACTACAATATTTTTCGCATAATATTTATGAACTTCTTCAAATTCGCTATTATCTACCAAAGTTGTAATTACATCAATTACATTATATGGTTTATTTGGATTATCAGGAATTATTTGATTTAAGACATCATCAATTCTGTCAATAGGATCCTCGCATTCAACCATCGGAGTATTCTCCATAAAGTTCTGAGGCATATAAGAAATAAGTCTTCTTAAAGTCAACATTGCTTCTTCTTCATTTTCAGAAACGAAGTGAGCTACGCCAGATTTAGAAGCATGAATCATTGCTCCACCAAGGTTTTCAATAGTAATATCTTCGCCGGTAACTGTTTTAGTTACTTTAGGACCAGTAACAAACATATAACTGATATTTTCAGCCATAAGAATAAAATCAGTCAGCGCAGGAGAATACACTGCCCCACCAGCACAAGGGCCAAGTATAGCCGAAAGCTGAGGAATAACGCCAGAAGCTTCAATATTACGCTGGAAAATTTCAGCATAACCTGAAAGACTTAAAACACCTTCTTGGATACGCGCACCACCACTATCGTTAAGTCCGATCATTGGCGCACCAGCTTTCATTGCCATATCCATAACTTTGCAAATTTTCTTTGCGTTTGTTTCAGAAAGAGAACCGCCAAGAACAGTAAAATCTTGAGAATAGACAAAAATTAGTCTTCCATCAATTGTACCGTAACCAGTAACAACTCCATCACCAAGATATTGTTCTTTTTCAAGACCAAAATCTGTCAATCTGTGTGTTACAAACATGTCTAATTCTTCGAAACTACCTTCGTCCAGTAATAAATCGATACGTTCACGAGCGGTTAATTTACCTTTAGCATGCTGAGCTTCCATTCTTTTTGCACCACCACCTAAACGTGCCTCAGCACGTAGTTCGACGAGCTTTTTGATTTTTTCTTCGATTGCCATTATAAATTTGTTCTAATGTTTGATAATATATTATTTATTCTTGTCTTCGCAGATTTCTGTTAACACGCCAAAAGTAGATTTTGGATGTAAAAAAGCGATATCCAAACCTTCGGCCCCCCTTCTAGGAGATTTGTCAATTAGATTAATACCTGAAACTTCTAAATGTTTTAGCGTTTCTTCTATTCCTTTAGTTGCAAAAGCGATATGATGCACACCTTCGCCTTTTTTCTCAATAAACTTACCAACAGGTCCTTCTGGATCAGTAGATTCTAAAAGTTCAATTTTTGTTTGCCCAATTTTAAAAAAAGCAGTTTTAACTCTCTGATCTTTAACTTCTTCTACAGCATAGCAAGTTAATCCTAAAACTTCTTCGTAGTATTTTCTTGCTTCGTCTATTGATTTTACTGCGATACCAATGTGTTCAATGTGAGATAATTCCATTACTTAATTGTTTAATACGAGTGATGCAAATATAGAAAAACCGTTTTACAATTCCCAAAAGAAATCGCATAATTATTTATTATCCTTAAATCCGCAAACTAATTGTTATAAAAACTCACCAAACCCCTGTTTATAAGTATTTTAAACAGGGTTTGGTAAGTAAAGTTTTTTCACTTATTT
>JBBQCZ010000123.1:0-11977 GCA_038319215.1 Bacteroidales bacterium
ACTTACTAAGATTACATTACCATTAAATTTAAAAAAGATAGAGCCTCTTGCATTTAATAATTGCCAGAAGCTAACTGAAATAATACTGCCCAGCTCATTGATGAGTATAGGATTTGATGCATTTAAAGGTTGTTCATCGCTTAAAATCATTCATATTTTAAAATGTAACCCTTCTGATATGCTTACTGATGCTCATTTATTCGATAATATTGATACAACTAATTGTATTCTACATATACCCAACAATACAAAGAATATATATTGCAAAACTGCTCCCTGGAAATCCTTCAAAAATATAATTGAAACTAATTCTGTTTCAAATCTGGTAAAAATGATAGCGAAGATTAACTTTGCTTTAAAGGAAATTAATGTAAATTAAACACAACCCAATAAAAAAGAAAGTTTTATGAAAAAGTTTAATCGCTTAGCCCTGATTGCACTTACGTGCTTATTTTCTACTTTTGCTAATGCTGAAATTGCACAAACTTCTGCACCTGCAGCAAATATTGGTATTGATCCTGCGATTTACATTGCAAAAGGCACGAGTGGAGAATACACATTTACCAACAAATGGTTATTTTCAAAAAATCTAAACAATTATAGCACAACTAACGATTTACTTGGAGCAACGGCTACAGTAAGAGGAATGGCAGCAAAAAGTGGTAAGATGTTATTTCCCGATCGTGGAAATAAAAGAATTATTATTATCGATGGCTTAACAGGAGCTAAAGAAACGCCTGTGAATCTGGCTGCTGATGTATTTACTTATACTGGTCGTAACAAAGCAAATACTGCCGACAGTATTTGGACTGCAGGAACATTAATAAACAACGATATAAAGGTAGATAATGGGGGAAATGTGTTGGTGAGTAACCTTATAACAACTAATAGCGACCGTTTTCAGATTTGGAAAATCGATATGACAACGGGTAATGGCACATTGGTAATCGATCAGGCTAATCTTGCAAGTTTATTTCCATCAGCTACAACATTAAGATTCGATGCATTTGGTGTGGTAGGTGATGTTACGAATAATGCTGTAATTTTTGCAATAAATGCCAATGCTATGGAAGTTTATAAATGGAAAATTGTAAATGGTACAATTCAAAGTCCCATACAAATTACTCTTGATAATACTTCAGGTGCTGATTTAATTGGCTTGTTAAATATTGGAACTGCACCTCAGGTTTTTCCTCTAAGCGAAAACCTTATGTATGTGGATGGAAATGCTACAAATCCAATCTTAATTGATGGTACAGGTAAGTTTGTTGATGGATTTAGTAATACTTCGTTACCAAACAGTTTAAATGCAGAAAAGGGACATAATGGTGTTTATGAATTTAGTTTAGGTGGCGAAAGTTTTTTGGTAGCAGCGGGAACAAATACGGTTGGTAACCCACCATCAGCTTTTAAACTGTATCGATTTACTAATTCAAATAAATCATTTTCAAGTTTAGAACTTTTGTGGTCATTCCCACAGGATGGTATGGGAAATGCATCAAATGCTTACCGCAGCGCAATACCAGTAGTGGAAACAAATGGGCAAATAGCAAAAATTTATGTTTACACCGGAGAAAATGGGTATGGAGTATACGAGTTTAAGTCAACAAAAGCAGTGGCTACTCCAACCATTACAACAAATACGAGTTCAAAGACAGGATTTAATTATCAGGATGGCAATGGACCATCAGCAAGCCAGTCGTTTACATTTTCGGCAAGCAATTTGACTGCTAATGTTACAATCACCGCTCCAACAGGTTTTGAGATGTCTACAGATAATTCATTGTGGGTAAATTCAAAAGAAATTATTCAAACCAATGGATTAATAAACTCAACCAAAGTATACATTCGATTGGCTTCGGGTGGTACTATTAATAGTTATTCTGGTAATCTGACATTGTCTTCAACTAGCGCAACAACTAAAATAATTGCACTTAGTGGATCTATAAGCACTTCATCTGGAACGCCAATCATAAATACAAATTTGAGTTCGTTATCCGGACTCAGCGAAAACACATTCAAAGAGATAATAATTACTGGCGAAAATTTGACAGATAATATAACACTTCAACTTAACAATGGTTACGTGTTAAAACATCCAGCTGATGGTCAAATGCTTTTAAAGAGTTTCATTTTTTCTAAAACAGGTGGGTCCGTATATGTTGGGGTTGAAACGTATTCTGAACCGGGAACACTTACAATTACTTCACCCGGCGCCGAAACGAAAATTGTAAACTTAAGCTGTTCTGCAAATCCGCCCACTTCCACATTCCGTATAATACCCAATATCTCCGGAAATTTAGAAATGCTTTTAGGCCCTGATATTTTGACTGTAACCGACCTTACAGTAACCGGATCGATGGATGCCCGCGATTTTAAAATCATACGCGATAATATGCCCGCGTTGGTTAATCTGGATATTAGGGATGTTGATATCATGCCTTGGAATGGTGCTGGAGGCACATCTACATCTCCAACCATGACTTATGGACCAAATCAAATACCAACCCGTGCATTTTTTAATGGTGTTATGATTCCAAGTACAAAACTCAAATCAATAATACTACCGCCTACTCTTACAAATATTGGTACACAAGCTTTTTATTATTGTCAGGGGCTAACATCAGTAAACATTCCTGCTGGAGTTACAAGTGTTACAAATGCTTTTAATTATTGTAGTGCAACATTTACTGTTGACCCTGCAAATCCTATGTATTCAAGCTTAGATGGAGTGTTGTATAATAAATCGCAAATTCAACTGCTTCAATGCCCTACTTCAAAATCGGGTGAGTTTAATATCCCATCGATTGTGATTTCTTTTGGCAGTAAAGCATTTGCCGGTTGCGTCAATCTTACTTCTGTAAATATTCCTGCAAATGTACCGAATGTAGGGTCTGGTTTCTTATCATGCAGCCCCCCTATTACGGTTGATGCTGCTAATACTAGCTATTCGGCAGTAGATGGTGTGTTGTTTGATAAAGCAATAAGTCGATTAATTGCTTGTCCAACTTCAAAAACAGGGGTTTATGCTGCTCCTTCAACTGTAACAAAATTTGATTCAAATGCTTTCTCTAACTGCAATTTGCTTACCTCTGTTAAAATCCCAGCTTTAGTTACAGCATTTGGTTATGGAGTATTTACAGATTGTGCAGGATTGACAGAAATTAGGGTTAATAATCCAACGCCAATACCATTAACCGGAAATCCTTTTACAGGTGTAAATGTATCTAGTTGTAAATTAATTGTACCGAATGGTTCAATAACTGCTTATCAGGCTGCAATATTCTGGAATTTATTTGCGAATATTATTGTGGAATCTATTTCTATTACTACAAGTGCAGCAACATCAATAGCTTCAACAGCTTCTACTTTAAACGGGAGTATAACTTCAATTGGCGATTTGCCTGTTACAGCTTACGGTTTTTGCTGGAATACTACAGGAAACCCAACAACTGCTGATAGCAAAATTGACAAAGGAAGTGTATCGACTATCGGTGCATTTACACATAATCTTACTGGCTTAAATACGTTTACAACATATTATGTAAAAACATTTATTACAAATAGGGACGGAACTGTGTATGGTAGTGAAGTGAACTTCACCACCGATATTGTAGCTGCATTTGAACTCACAACCAATACTACAACTTCTGTGTTAGCAACTACGGCTACTTTAAATGGACATATAAATATTCTTACCCCAAGTACAATCTCTACTTACGGTTTTTGCTGGAACAAAACAGGTTCGCCCACAATTACTGATACCAAAGCAGATTTGGGAACAAATCCAGGTTCGGTTGATTTTACAAATAATCTGACAGGTTTAATATTTGCAACTAAATATTATGTTCGTAGTTTTACAACAAATGAGCTTGGAACAAAATACGGAAATGAAGTGAATTTCACAACACAGAATTTTTATGCGCTTTCAACAACTGATGCCACTGATGTGCTTGCTAAGTCGGCAACTTTGAATGGAAATATAACCGTAATTGAATCAAATCCAACTGCTACTTACGGTTTTTGCTGGAACACAACCGGAAATCCAACTTTAACAGACAATAAATCAGAATTGGGAACTAACCCAAGTTCTGGAACAATTACAAGTACGGTTTCAACGTTTAATTCATTAACAAAATACTATGTAAGAGCTTATTTTACAAGTAGTAATGGCACAACATCGTACGGATCAGAAGTAAATTTTACAACACGGAATTTTTATACGCTCTTAACAACGGCTGCCACAAATATACTTGCTAAGTCGGCAACCTTGAATGGAAATATAACCGTAATTGAATCAAATCCAACTGCTACTTACGGTTTCTGCTGGAACACAACTGGCACACCCACTGTAACCGACAGTAAATCCGAGTTGGGAACAAACCCAAGTTCGGGAACGATAACAGGTTCTGTTTCAACTTTACAAGGCAACATAACTTACTATGTACGGTCGTATGCAACAAACGAAAATGGAACAAGCTATGGCAATGAAGTAAATTTTACAACCGCTTTGCCTGATACTTATAGTGTTACGGTTCAAATAAATGGCAGTGGAGAAGTTCAAGAAAATAGTATTGCAATTGCAAACAATGCTGTACTTACCGTAAATAGGGGAACAAGTAAAACATTTACATTTGTTTCGGCAGGTGGTTATCAAGTTACAGGCTTGACTTATAATGGAACAAATGTATATTCTCAACTAAATAATAACGAATATACAACTCCATTAGTAAGTGCTAATTCCATATTCGTTGTAACATTTGGAAATAATATAAGAACAATCAATGTAACCACAGCTGGAACCTTGAGTTCGTTGTTGTCTTCTGTTGATAAATCAGCGATTACTAATCTTACCGTTACAGGTAATATCGATGCACGTGATGTGAAATGTATGCGAGATGAGATGTCGATACTGGCAAATTTAAATTTGAAGGATGCGAATATTCTGGCTTATAATGGTACAGGCGGAACTTATACTGGAGCGAATCCTTGGGATTATATAGCAAATGAATTACCATTAAATTCTTTTTGCACTACATATGGTTACGATGGGAAATTAACGCTTAGAGATGTTATATTACCGAGTTCTTTAGTTTCAATTGGCAATAATGCTTTTGCAAGTTGTAAAAATATAACTAAAATAATACTCCCTATTAATACTGCATCATTAGGCTATCAATCATTGTTTTTATGTTTAGGTCTCAAAACCATAATTAGTTTAAATACTTCGCCTCCTATTCTTGGTGAAAATTGTTTAATAGGTGATACGATTAGAAATGTTTACGTCCCAGTTGGTTCCACTGCTGCATACAAAGCAGCAACAGGTTGGAGTGGTTTTAATATAGAAGAATATCTTTTAAAAGCAAGTACACAAGCAGTATCTTCTATCAAACTCACAACTGCAAAACTTAATGGTACGGTAGATGTTATTACTGATTCGCCTGTAACAGCCCATGGTTTTTGCTGGAATACTACTGGTTCGCCAACTATTGCCGACACAAAAGTAGACAATGGAGCAAAAACAACTGAAGGTACATTTAGTAATGAAATTACTGGATTATCAGGTGCTACAACCTATTATGTACGTGCTTATGCAACCGATGGTACTGGTACTGTTTATGGTGATGAAGTTACATTTGCAACTGCCGAAATACCTGCAACAAGTTCGTTGGGTGGTAATTATTACAACAGTCAATATTGGCCATTGAGCAAAAGTCCTTATACCATAAGCGCTAATGTGAACTTGGCTGAAGGTACTACGCTAACTATTGAACCAGGTGTAGTAGTGAACTTTGCAGGAAATTATGAAATCATGATTATGGGGAATATTATTGCAAATGGGACAGCTGCAGCTAATGATAGCATTACTTTTAATGCTTATTCTGCTGGATGTACTTTCCTCGATTTTAAAAATTCAAAACTCTCTGATTCTCAGTTAGCATATTTGAAATTAATAGGTAAAGGAACTACTTACATTAAAACACAAGGTTCGTGTACAGATTCATTGATAATAAGTAATTCAAGAATTGAAACAATTAGTGCAAATGCAATAAATTCTATTTACTATGTAAATTCAAAAATAAATTTATTGTCTGGTGGTTCTTCAAAATCAGTAGTTAAGGATTCAAGAATCAGCAATTCAAGTTTTGGAACATCTTATAACTATGTTTCAATAAAGTTAGATAATTCTACGGGGAAAAATCTAAGTGTTAATGGTGGTGTATGGGATGGTTCTACTATTGAATTAAAAAACTCAGTTGTAAGTGGTTCTACATTTGGCATGTATAACCCTTATTTGAAAATTTCAAATAGTGTAGTTAATGCTTGTAATTTCAATTGGAACTCAGGTGGTAATTCTGCAAATGTAGTTATCTTAAAATCAAGATTATCCAATTGTGTTTTGAGCCCAATATCAGGCTCTCCAGTTGTTAGTTTGGACTCAACATTTGTTATAAATACAAATATTTTTAGTAATAATTCTTATGGTTTCTATAGTGGTATTAATGCAATAATTCATTATTGTATTTTCAAAACCGACTCAACTCAAACACTCAACTTAAACGGTACAATAAGCAAATCGCAGTTTATTGGCAATAACAATAAAGTAGGCGGTATTGGGTTGGATGCTATAACTGGGACTATTACGAATAGTACGATTGTAAATCACCGTATTGGCTTGCAAACAAGTTCATTGACTATTAATAATTCTAATTTGATTAATAACAGTCAGTATGCAATAAAAAATACGGGTGCAACTCAGATAGATGCTAAAAGCAATTTCTGGGGAATAGGTAATACAACTATCGCTACAGTTAAAAGTAAAATATGGGATTATTACAGGGATATGAACCTTGGAAAAGTGCTGTATGATAACTATCTTGCAACTCCTAATACTGATGCTCCTATAACTCCACCGCAGAATTTCAGAAAAATGGCAACTCAAGCGGGTGGCGTAACTTATACATGGAATCCAAATCCAGAATCAGATACCAAGGGTTACAAATTATATTACGGAAAATCAGATGGTTTTACATTTGCTAACTCTGTTGACTTAGGAAATGTGACAACATATACTTTGCCTACTGCTTTAATTGCTGATACAGTTTTGGTTACAGCGTACGATTTGTTGGCTAATGGAAAAGATGATATGCTCAAAGGACACGAAAGTTGGTATTCCGACAATGTAATTTTACCTTCAAAAGCAGGTGTAATTAGTGGAACAACCGTCGTTTGTAAAAAAACATATAGCTTAACTTATACCGTTCCTGTAATACCTTACGCAACTACTTATGTATGGTCGTTACCAACAGGTGCAACGGGTACTAGTTCTACAAATGGCATTTCAGTTACATTTAGCTCAGCATTAGAAGCAGGAAATATAAGCGTTTTCGGTAGAAATGAATATGGAGATGGAACTCCTGCAACTCTCGCTATTACGGTTAATCCATTGCCTGATGCAGCTGGTACAATAACTGGAATATCAACAGTTTGTCAAGGAACAAGTGCTGTAATTTATTCAGTGCCTGCAATAACAAATGCCACTTCTTACACATGGACTTTGCCTACTGGAGTAACGGGAACAAGTACAACAAATAGTATTACCGTCAACGTTGGAGCAACGGCTGTTTCTGGAAATATTATTGTAAAAGGAACAAATGGTTGTGGTGATGGAGTAGCTTCTACATTGGCTGTGACTGTGAATCCGCTACCAGTAGTTGCCGGAGCAATAACAGGCTCATCTACAGTTTGTCAAGGACTAAGCGCTGTAACGTATTCAGTGCCAACAATTGTCAATGCAACTTCATGTCTGTGGACATTGCCAACAGGTGCAACTGGAACAAGTACAACAAACACAATTGTAGTTTCATTCAGCAAAACTGCTGTATCAGGAAATGTTACTGTAAAAGGACACAATGATTGTGGTGATGGTGTTGCCAAAATATTGGCTGTAACGGTTAATCCATTGCCAGTAGCTGCGGGAATAATTTCAGGTTCTGCAACTGTGTGTCAAGGGCAAACTTCTGTAACGTACTCTGTGCCTTCTATAACTAATGCCACTTCATACACATGGACATTGGCAACAGGTGCAACGGGTTCAAGCACAACAAATTCGATAACTGTAAATTATAGCAAAACAGCTATTTCTGGAAATGTGACTGTAAAAGGTACAAATGGTTGTGGCGATGGTGATGTTTCAACACTCGTTATTACTGTTAATCCATTGCCTGATGCAGCTGGTACAATAACTGGAATATCAACAGTTTGTCAAGGAACAAGTGCTGTAATTTATTCAGTTCCTGCAATAACAAATGCCACTTCATACACGTGGACTTTACCTGCAGGAGTAACGGGAACAAGTACAACAAATAGTATTACCGTCAACGTTGGAACAACGGCTGTTTCTGGAAACATTGCTGTAAAAGGAACAAATGGTTGTGGTGATGGTGTAGCTTCTACATTTGCTGTGACTGTGAATCCGCTACCAGTAGTTGCCGGAGCAATTACAGGCTCATCTACAGTTTGCCAAGGACAAAACGCTGTAACGTATTCAGTGCCAACAATTGTCAATGCAACTTCTTATCTGTGGACATTGCCTACAGGTGCAACTGGAACAAGTACAACAAACACAATTGTAGTTTCATTCAGCAAAACTGCCGTATCAGGAAGTGTTACTGTTAAGGGACACAATGATTGTGGTGATGGTGTTGCTAAAATATTGGCTGTAACGGTTAATTCACTTCCTACAAGTGCAGGAGCAATAGCTGGACCAACAATAGTTTGTCAAGGCGAAACTGTCATAACTTATTCGGTTCCTGCAATAACAAATGCCACTTCATATACTTGGACATTGCCAAGTGGTGTTACCGGAACAAGTACAACAAATAGTATTTCCGTGAGCTTTGGAACTGCTGCTGTTTCTGGTAACATAACTGTGAAAGGAACAAATGATTGTGGAGATGGTTTGGTTTCTACACAGGCTATTGTAATTAATCAAAAACCTGAAACTCCCGTAATTGTTAGAAATGTAAATTTATTAACTTCAAGTTCAATTTCGGGAAATCAATGGTATAATAGTAAAGGATTAATAATAGGTGAAACTAACCCTGAATACTCAGTTAGTTCAAATGATAGTTATTATGTTATTGTAACCAAAAATAGTTGTGGTTCGGAATCATCGAATACAATTAGAGTTGACAATACAGCACTAAATTCAGTTGATATGAATAATGCTATCACTATTTATCCAAATCCAGCAACTACTTCTATTAAGATAACTTCAGCAGAAATTATTGAACGGCTTCAAGTTAGTGATATTTCTGGTAGAATTATCCGAAGTGTAATTGTAAATAATAACGTATTTACCCTGAGTGTTGATAATTTTAGTAAGGGTGTTTATTTTATTAATGCCTATACAAATGGCAGATTGTCTGTACAAAAGTTTATAAAGGAATAATTAATATGAGTATCTGTTTGGATGTCTTAATTTATCACAAATGCTCGTTTACGAGCGACCTTGTCCGGTGAGCCGAAAAACAAGTGATGATGGCGCAAAAATACTCCTGTTTGACGACCGAAGGGAGGAGTTTGGAGGATTTTAGCCGTCCGAACGTAAGTTTTTCGAGTGAAGCGGTCATAAACGCCATTATCCGCTTTCCCTCTCATTTGGAAGAGGGTGTCCGCCAGCTGGCGGACGGGTGAGGTGTCTTGATTTTTTTTGCTTACTTTTTTTCATCAAGTGAAAAAAAGTGAGTGGGGTTTTAGGGGCAAAGCCTTTGTTATTGATTAATTGTTTTTTAAGGAACTCAAACGGATACTCATAATAATTAATTTGGCTGACCATTTCGCTTCATGCAAAGGGGTAGAAACCAATCAGAAATTTTTATTAATAAATAATTTTGATAAGTTAGAATACAGATTTTCGTTTAAGGTGGATAATCTTCCTTACTGTTAGTTTCTTTTGTTTGTTCGCAATATAGTTCCGGTGAATCAGTTTTGCCGGAACTATATTTTTTTTAATTCAATTTTGTGTTTTACATTCACTATTCCATCTTAGTTTGCAAATTTGCAGTTGGAGTTTAGTGCAGTTTTAATAGAGCGTAAATTCCGCTGGAAATGTAACATGTTTGTAGTATTCCTTTGTTACCCAATAAGTCCCTTTGTGTGGCAAAATTAAGTTATAAATTATTCATTTCCACCCAAACAGCACCAAATAAGTCGAGCACAAGGCGCATTGGCTTATTAACTTTCCAATAAAAAAACTTAACGATAGGTTAAACTTTCGGGAAGTGGAAACTCAAACCAACTCAAACTGACTCAATCTGTCATAAAAACAATATAAATGCCTGAAAAAGTTAGTTTTATGAAAATTTTGGATAGTTATAAATCGTTGTTTTGAGGTGTTTTTACATCGTCAAAATCAAAAGAAAGACAGCGTTTTCTTCTCGGTTAGATGATGATCAAAAGTAACATGGCTTTTGCCCAAAATCCATTAACAGGTAAGATGAGCGGAACAGTAGCTAATTTTGTAACCACATAGCGTGGCGGGTAAAATGTTATCAGTTCCTAAGCGTTCAACCCAAGGGACGCAAACTCCGAATCGCAGCAAATGCAGCGAGGCGGGTTTAAATTATTGTCGGGAGAGTATGTAACTTTTGGGGGCGTTACCGACCTTGGTTTTCCTGAACGTCAGGCAAATCAATCAGCTAAAAACCTCTTTATGGCGGCCAACCTGCCCGTTGCCATAGATAAAGTGGCGCAGAACCGGTTATTGATTACAGCAAACTAGTCATCGCTAATGGCACATTGCCCGAGCTAAATGTTGTTTGTTCGCAATGCCGAGGGCAGTAAAGTGACAAAAACTGCAAGCTCTATTTTTGGTTAACAGCTATGGGTTATTTAGTAAATTTAAAATTCTTTGTATGTGTTGCACTTACGTGGAGTTTTTTATTTTAGAACAATGAACCAAGAGTCAAGATAATAGATTTGCCAAAACCCTTTAAATCTTTTAAATTATTTAAAATTTCCAACAAATTCAACTTTCGCTAGGCGTAGGTTATTAACAGCGAAAAGTCTAGCGCTTTGTACTGCGAATGGCTTCAGCCTCTTCACAGTTATAAGGAAGTCGCCCGTTTTCCTTATTGAATTAATCAAAAAGCCATCGTATGTTCAGTTTTTCATAGCTGTGCCAAATAAACAGGAGGAAAAAAGTTACTTTCAGTATGTCATAGTTCCCAGCACCAGCTAGTGTGGATAAATGTGTAAATAATGTAACTTAATTGTAGAATTGTGTAAGACTTTTAGCTTATCAATCCCCATCTTTACGCACATTAATTCATTACTGGATAAAATAATCAATGATAAAAAAAATGGGAATATCGAAAGTTACAAACATCGAAGAACTGGAGGCTCTGATTAATAAAGTGAGTGAGGCACAGCAAAAATTTGCGTCATATTCGCAAAATCAGGTTGATGTAATATTCAGGGCAGCAGCTCTTGCTGCAAGCGATGTCAGAATTCAATTGGCAAAACTTGCTGTAGAGGAAACTGGCATGGGCATTATAGAAGACAAGGTAATTAAAAATCAGTTTGCTTCAGAATATATTTATAATGAATATAAAGACACGAAAACATGTGGAATAATAGAAGAAGATTCCTCCTATGGAATAAAAAAAATAGCAGCACCAATGGGAATAATCGCCGGGATTGTACCCGTTACCAATCCCACATCAACAGCTATATTTAAAAGTCTTATTGTTTTAAAAACAAGAAATGGTTTAATAATTTCACCACATTCGAGAGCCAAAAATTGCACCATTGAAGCAGCTAGGATTATTTTAGATGCTGCAGTAAAAGCAGGTGCACCCGAAAATATTATTGGTTGGATTGATGAACCAACTGTTGAGTTGGCTGATTATTTGATGGCAAACAAGCGTATTAGTCTGATACTTGCAACAGGAGGCCCCGGAATGGTAAAAGC
>JBBQCZ010000124.1:0-11946 GCA_038319215.1 Bacteroidales bacterium
GGATTTACAGCATCGCATTTAAGATTTGGTGACAAGCAGATAAGAGCTCCTTATTTGGTTACAACACCTGACTTTGTTGCATGTCATGTACCTGCTTATCTTGAGCAATATGATGTTTTGGATGGTATTAAACCAAACGGAAGCTTCTTACTTAACTCAATCTTGAGTGTAGAGGAAACTAAAAAACGTTTACCTGACCACATGAAAAAAGTTCTTGCTGAAAAGAACATCAAATTTTACATCATTAATGCAACTGATATTGCTGAAGGAATTGGTCTTGGAAACAGAACAAACACTATTTTGCAAGCTGCATTCTTTAAAATTGCTAACGTAATTCCTTACGAAAAAGCAGTTGATCAAATGAAGAAAATGATTGTAAAATCGTACGGTATTAAAGGTGAGAACATTGTAAAAATGAATTACAAAGCCGTTGACGCTGGTGATGCTGTTGTTAAAATCGAAATTCCAGCAGAATGGGCAAACATAGAATCTAAAGGTTTCTGCGTATGCAGGACTAAAGAAGTTCCTGAATTTATTTCAAAAGTTGCTGATGTTATCAACTCACAAAAAGGCGATACTTTACCAGTTTCTACATTTAACGGACGTGAAGATGGAACTTTCCCTAACGGAACAACCAAATACGAGAAACGTGGTGTTGCAGTAAACGTACCTGAATGGATTTCTGAAAACTGTATTCAATGTAACCAATGTGCTTATGTTTGTCCTCACGCAGCAATTCGCCCATTTTTATTAACGGATGAAGAAGTTAAGAATGCGCCTGCTGGAACTAAAACTGTTACAGGTATTGGTGGAACAAAAGAATATCAATTCAAAATGCAAGTTTCTGTTCTCGACTGTACAGGTTGTGGAAACTGCGCCGATGTTTGTCCAGCTAAAACCAAAGCTTTGGTTATGCAGCCTTTGGCAAGTCAGATGGGAGAAACAGAACGTTGGGATTATATGGATGAGATTGTTGGATATAAAGACACTATTCTTGAAAAAAGCAAAACAGTTAAAAACTCTCAGTTTGCTCAACCATTGTTTGAGTTCTCTGGTGCTTGTGCTGGTTGTGGCGAAACTCCTTATATTAAAACCATCACTCAATTGTTTGGTGAAAGAATGCTTGTAGCGAATGCAACAGGATGTTCTTCAATTTATGGTGGATCTGCTCCTGCAACTCCATATTGCAAGAATTACAAATCGGGCAAAGGACCAGCTTGGGCAAACTCATTGTTCGAGGATAACGCAGAATATGGTTTTGGAATGGCTTCTGCCACCGAAAAAATGCGCGAAAAAGTTGCAATGCTATTAGCAGAAGCAAAATGGACAGGCGCTGCTGACGAAGCGGCAAAAGAATGGATTGCAGGAATGGACAATGCAGAAGCATCAGTAATCGCTTCAGAAAAGCTTATTGCTGCAATCGAAAAATTAAACGATCCAATTGCAAAAGAAGTAATTGCTAAAAAACAATATCTTGTTAAAAAATCTGTTTGGATTTTTGGTGGTGACGGATGGGCTTATGACATTGGTTATGGAGGTCTAGACCACGTTATCGCATCAGGAAAAGATATAAATATTCTTGTTGTAGATACTGAAGTTTACTCAAACACAGGCGGACAGGCATCTAAATCAACTCCAGTTGCTGCTATTGCAAAATTTGCTGCATCGGGAATGAGAACACGTAAAAAAGACCTTGGCGCAATGGCAATGACTTATGGTTATGTTTATGTTGCTCAGGTTGCAATGGGTTCAAGTCAAAATCAATTCTTCAAAGCAATTAAAGAAGCCGAAGCTTATCCTGGACCATCACTCATTATTGCTTATGCTCCATGTATTAATCACGGGCTAAAAGCTGGAATGGGAAAAACTCAGGAAGAAGAAAAACTTGCTGTTGAATGCGGATATTGGGCTAACTGGAGATACAATCCAATGCTCGAAGCAGAAGGAAAGAATCCTTTCGAAATGGATAGCAAAGAACCAGATTGGACTAAATTCCAAGATTTCTTACAGGGAGAAGTTCGTTACAATTCACTACAGAAATTATTCCCAGAATCTGCTCAAGCTCTATATCAGGAAGCAGAGAAAAATGCAAAATGGAGATATAACTACTACAAAAAACTCTCAAGTATGTAATATTGAGGAATATATAATATTAAAAAGGCTGTCCCTAGTTAGTGGGCAGCTTTTTTTTGTGATTTTTGTAAAATCACAACATATATTGTTTATATTTGCAAGAACATTAACAATATAAAAATCAGTATTGACAATTTAATTAAGAAACATAAATACTTGCAGAGCTATGAATATAAAAAAATACATACAGCTATTTTCCGTAATTATCATCATTAGTTTTCTGTATTCGTGCAAAAAAATTGTTCAAAGTGAGTTTCCTGACATTGTTCAAAAGCCCGTTGTGAACAGTATCATAATGCAGGATAGTATTATCAAAATTAATATATCACTGAGTGGCAAGCTGGATTCCAATGATTTAACATTCGTCGAAAATGCTGTAATCTCACTTTATGTCGATGATGTTTTGACTGAAACTATAAATCACAGCGCAGATGGAATGTACATTTCAAACATTATAGCTGAATCGAACAAAAAATATTCATGCACAATTAATGTTCCCGGCTATACAGAATTAAAATGTTCATGTAAGATCCCTCAAAAAAACGAAATTCTGGAAATATCACATAAAAGTTTAGCATATATAAATGAGGAAGGTACAATTTATCCATCTGTAACACTTAAATTTAGAAATTATCCTGACACTTTACTTTACTATGAAATAGCAATAAAAACACTAAGGTATGATTCTTATAATGAGGAAAATGATTATTTCAATGCGCCCCTAGTCGGTATAAAAGATCCTGTAATAATAAACGAAGGTTTGCCAATTGCCGTATTTAGCAACAAAATTATCCCTGGTAACGAATATACAATGACACTAAATTACTTTACTATGGGAACTTCGTGGAATATATGTGAATCATACCCAATAATTGTTGAATTACGCTCTATAAATTACGAATACTACAAATATGCCCAAGCCCTATATCTATATAAAGCGCAGTTAAACAATGAAAGCATTGATGGAAGGATACTTCCTCTTTCAATTTATTCAAATGTAGAAGGTGGATTTGGGATTTTTGCAGGTTATTCAACTTATGCAACCGATACTATTTTTCCAGAATAATACATAGACATGAAAATGAATAAATTATATTTAATAATCGCCGCTATTATTCTAACCAGTAATATAATATTGGCTCAGCATAAAATCAGGATTACCGGTTTTGTTACAGAAGCCAATACTGGAGAATTATTAATAGGTGCAAATATTTTAGAGAAAGGAACCACCAACGGAATCGCAAGCGATAACAACGGGTTTTTTAGTATTATTGCAGAAGTTCCTGCGACTTTGCAAGTTTCGTTTATCGGTTACACCACACAAAACATTGTTTTTAACAGCAAGCTTGACACTCTTGTCAGAATTGAGCTTAGTCCATGCAATCAGCTAGACGAAGTCGTAATAAAATCACAAATCAATCCGAAATTCAATGTTACAAATTTAAGCACAAAAGAATTATGCAGAATTCCATCACTTAGCGGAAAACCAGATATTGCCAAAGGATTACAACTAATGCCTGGTATTCTTTCTCCAAACGAAGGGTCTAGCCTTTTGCTTGTGCGTGGCGGTGATGTTGGTCAGAATCTATACTTATTTGATAATGTTCCTGTAATTCATGTTAATCATCTTGGTGGATTTATTTCTGTTTTTAATCCAGACATTATAAACAATGTAGAGATTTACAAAGGCGGATTTCCGGCAAAGTACGGTGGTAGATTGTCATCGATAATGAATATTACGCAAAAAGAAGGCGACAATTCGATGTTTAAAGGTTCGTTTGGAATTGGATTAACAGATGCCTCTCTTACATTGGAAGGACCATTAAAGATGAAAAACTCAAGCTTTATTATTGCAGCACGAAAAACTATGATCGAAGTTCCTTATGCCATGCTCTCAAAATTTGCAGGTGATTATATGATTGTTTATGGATTTCATGACATCAATGGAAAACTTTCGTGGAAACCAGATAACAAAAATAGTTTCAACCTTAACTTCTACCAAGGCGATGATTATCTGCATTATTGGGTAGATTTCAGTGATACGAAGGCACATAGTGGAGTAAACTGGGGCAATTGGCTTGGCTCCTTTAAGTGGAACAGAGTAATATCTTCAAAACTATTCTCCACGACAAGCATATCATACACTCGCTATCGCTTAAGAGACAAAAGTAATGCTGAAAACAAAGACACTGCAAATCCTTTTACATATTCAGAGAATCTCAAAGCAACAGTTCAGGATTATTCGATAAGATCGGGATGGCAATACAAACTAATGAAAAACTGGGCACTCGATTTCGGTTTACATTCTTCTTTTTTAATTCATTCGCCCAGCATAGTTTATAAGTCAGATCAAAATGTGCAACCAACACCAATTATTATAAATTCATCAGAAAATGCAATTTATTTGGAAAATAATATTAGCCTATGGAATAAATTTCAGACAAATTTTGGTCTTAGATACGTAAATTACTTCACAAATGGATTTTACGATTTCTCGTTAGAACCAAGAGTAAATTTTAGTTTCTTGATTAATAGTAATCATACTCTCAATGCAAGCTACATGAGAGCAAGTCAGTACTCACATTTGATTTTCACCTCAGGTCAAATTATGAATAACGAGTTATGGATACCTTCAAATTCTGCGATTTCACCTGCTAGATCAGATCAATACACAGTTGGATGGCAGGGAAATTTTTATAATGGTAAATTCACAGCAGAAGTCAATGCATATTATAAGAGCATGTATAATTTGTCAACAATAAAAGAAGGTTATACTGGCATTTTGGGAGACGAAAACTGGATGTCGAAAATAGAAACTGGTGGACAAGGAACAGCAAAAGGACTTGAGTTTATGATACGTAAAACCTCTGGAAGTTTTACAGGTTTTGCATCTTACACTTTATCAAATTCGACACGACAATTTGCAAACATAAACAATGGCAATGAATATCTTTTCGACTACGACAGGCTACACTCGTTTGCGATTAATCTAAATTATCGAATAAATGAGAAGCTAAATCTAAATATGACATGGATTTATCAAACCGGACTGCCATATACGCCAGTTTTAGGCAAAATGTTAATTCCTAACACCGACCAATATAGCGATGAACCATTTACAGAAGTTTATATTTACGGCGAACGGAATAGTGCAAAAATGAGTGATTCTCATCGTTTGGATATTGGTCTAACTTATTCAAAATTTACAAAAAGACGTCATCTACCTTGCGAATGGACTTTCTCGATTTACAATGTATATAACAGACAGAATCCATACACTTATTTTTATGAAAAAAAATGGACTGCCATAAATCCATCAGATTTTTATTCAGAATATACTTACGATATTTTCCTTTATCAAAGAGCATATTTGCCGATTATTCCTTCATTTTCGTACAAGGTATATTTTAATTCCAAAACTCTTAAAAATGAGGTTCAAAGGAAAGATAGAAAATATGATAATTGGTTGTATTATGAATAAATCGATTTATAAGAATATAATACTAGGCCTGATATTTTTAATACTTTCGTTAAATTTGGCATCGCAGGAATCCTATATTAAAGATAGGTGGGATGTGAAAATTGGTTATTCAATGCCAAATGTTCCTTATTGGGTTGATTTTATAAATAAATATCCTTTTAATCAGTGGAACCTTTCCCTTGAAGGAAACTATGGTTTTTCAGAATATTTTACAGGAGGCTTATATGTTGGCTTTTCGGACATGACATATTATAAAATTTGGCTAGCACCTGATTCCATTCAATATATTGGCGAATGGAATTATGCAAAAGTGTTTTCTTACGGAGGAAAAATAAATTTTCACATTTTGCCTATTTTCATAAAAAATAATGACTTCAGATTTGATCTGTATCTGACAGGAAGAGTTGGTGGATACTATTTCAACAAGAATAAATTTGAATATAACACTGGAGTAGGATTTGCATTTTACCCAGGCAAACATTTTGGTTTTTATACAGAATACTCTTATGGCAATTATATGATGAATACAATGTCACTTCGTGGTGGAATTGTCATAAAATTTAATCAATAATCATTCTGAAATTATGAAATCAATTAAATTGTTTTTAACAATCTCAGTTTTAATCTTATTCTTAATTAAAATATCGTCTGCTCAGGAATCTTACATCAAAGACAGATGGGATGTTAAAATCGGACATGCGCAACCAATCGTTTTCAAGAGCTACAATTCAAATTTTCAACGTATATTCTTTGCAAGACAACCAAATACAGTTCTAGAAGTTAACTATGGCATTTCAGAGTATTTTACAATTGGAACATATATAGGTCACGCTCCGATGAAACGGGTGTTTGAAGACATCAATATTCCAAATAGTTTTCATGTAGAAAATTATCAAACATTTTTTCTAGGAGCAAGAACAAATTTTCACTTTTTCCCATTATTCATCAAGCATAACGACTTTAGATTTGATTTATATCTAACAGGAAAAGCTGGAGGATATTATTATCTCAAGCCAATATTTGAGTATTTTGTCGGAGCAGGCTTGGCATTTTATCCATGGAAACATCTCGGAGTTTATACCGAATATGGATATGGCAATTTTATGGTCAATTCAGAGTATTTTCGTTTTGGTCTGGTTGTAAAGTTTAATCAATAAAAATTCTTAAACTCAATGAAATTTAAGATCTACATAATATTTTTAATAACGAGTTTATTATTGTTAAGCACAATTTCAAAGGCGCAGGAATCCTATATTAAAGATAGGTGGGATGTGAAAATAGGTTATGCGAGACCAATAATGAGAAGATTTATTTCTCCGTATTTTGGAATGGAAAGTTACCGCCATGCAAATACAAATATTGAATGTAATTACGGCATAGCAGAATTCCTAACAATTGGGGCTTATATTGGATATTCAAAATTATGGGTATTAGATTCTACGGATATAAATTATATAATTCCAAAAACTTACCATACTCCATTTATGGGTTTAAAAACCAACTTTCATATTTTTCCACTATTTATAAAGCATAATGATTTTAGATTCGACCTTTACTTAACAGGTAAAGCTGGTACATATTATCGGCAAGATTTCTTTTTTGAATATAATGCAGGTGCAGGCTTTGCTTTTTATCCAGGTAAACATTTTGGGTTATTTACGGAATATACCTATGGAAATTTATGGGTAAATAATTTCTATTTTCGGTATGGTGTGGTTGTAAAGTTTAATCAGTAATACTGATTGGAATTACATCCAATTACACAGAAAGACTATAATCTTTTATCAAAACTTTTACTGGCAGATTAAGTCTAACAGACAGTCGGCGAATCATTTCGACAGAGAGTTTTCGTTTGCGATTAAGCACCTCCGAAACACGACTTTTGCTGCCGAATTCATTAACAAGATCGCTCTGCTTTAAATTCATTTGCTCCATCCTAATCTTTATTGCCTCTACTGGATCGGGTACATCTATCTGATAATGAACTTTTTCGTAATCTTCAACCAGTAGTGCAAGAATATCGGCTTCGTCACTTTCGGGATAACCCGCTGGGGAATCAAAAAGCACATCAAGCCTTTGAAGAGCTTCTTCGTAATCCTTTTCAGTTTTAATAGGTTTAATATTCATAGCTTTAAATATTTGCAGCGTCTATATTATTATACTCATCGTGGGTTCCAATAAATCTAATAAAAACCCATTTTTTCTCAAAGTTAAATTTTGCAATTAATCTGTAAGAATTACCTTTTATGTTAAATACAATTCTATTCCCCTTCAATATGCTAGCATTTGCAAAATTATTTTTCACATCATGAGGACTTTTCCAATCAGCATTTAAGACTGTTTCAAACCAAGTTTTTAAATACTGCTCGGAATCGGCGTGTACTTCCCAAAACTGTCTAATTGTCCTTTTTGAAAAAATTCTTTCCATAACTATCTGCAAAAATACAAAAAAAAGTTACCAATATGGTAACTTTTCATGTTTTTTTTTATAATCTGAAAATTTTTGCGAATAATCGTCTTTTTGAGGTTTAAATATCAACCAAAGACAATCCATAATAAGAAATCTATTTCTTTACAAACCCATCAGCTTTATGCAACATTTCAGATATCATAGAAAAATATTTTTTTACAATAAATACACATTCTTACCGTTTATTCTTATATTTGCAACAATTTTAATAATATACACCACATACATTATGAGAACGAAATCTACAATAATTGTATTCTTAATTTGCTTCTCAATAGTTTTTCTGTATTCGTGCAGGGAAGTTGTACAGAATCAATTCCCTGAAATCGTTCAGACTCCTGTTGTTAACAGCATCCTAAAGGCTGATAGCACATTAGTCATAAACTTATCGTATAGTGCAAGTCTCAATTTCGGCAAAATTGAATACATTAAAAATGCAACAATCAGATTTTTTGTAGATGATAATTTTGAAGAAACTGTAAGTAATGCAGAAGACGGAATGTATATTTCGAATATTAGGGTTGAATCTGGAAAAAAATACAATTGTGAAATTGATATCCCTGGGTATGAAATGATAACTTGTGAAGCAAGGATTCCACAACCTGCAAAAATAATAGACATTACTCATAAAAATCTTGCATATACAGACCCAGAAGGAACTATTTTCCCTGCCGTAGTACTTACATTCGAGAACAATATTAATAAAAGTGAATATTTTGAAGTAGTAATAAAAACCCTGCAAACGAATTGGGAAGGTGAAGAACGCAATACTTATGCATGGCTTGTTGGAATTGATGACCCATTAATAATTAATGAAGGTTTACCCATAGCAGTTTTTAGTGACGAACTAATAACTGACAGCATTTATACAATGTCTTTAAACTATTCCACAGGAGGTTCAAGTTGGAATATTGCAGATACCTACCCCTATATTGTTGAATTACGTTCTATAAATTATGATTACTACAAGTACTTAAAACAACTACAGTTATTTAAGCAAGCTGTTAATAGCGATAATCTTACCGGCTCTACACCTCCTGTTCAAATATACTCAAATGTTGAAAATGGTTATGGTATTTTTGCTGGATACTCAAATTATATTTCCGATACTATTTTTCCTGAAAACGGTCAAACATATTAATCGCTATGAAAAGAATCACAACACTTTTAATCTGTCTGATAGTAATTTCAAGTTTAACTTTTTCACAAAAAAAACTCAGAATATCTGGTTTTGTAAAGGAAAAAGAAACAGGAGAAGTTCTTATTGGAGCGAATATTATTCAAACTAAAACATCTAATGGAGTTGCTAGTGATGAAAATGGATTCTTTAGTATTATTGTTGAAACTCCTTCTGAAATTCAAATTTCATTTATTGGATATGCAACAGAAACTATTATAATAGATTACGATAAAGACACTTTAATCCAAATACATCTTGAACATGGCAATCAACTTAATGAAGTTATTGTTAGCTCGGAAGGAAGTCCAAAATTTAATGTAACTAAGTTAGGGATCAATGAACTCAGCCTCATACCATCTCTAAGTGGAAAAGCAGATATTGCAAAAGGATTGCAACTAATGCCAGGAATTGCTTCTCCAAACGAAGGATCTAGTCTGTTATTAGTAAGAGGTGGCGACATTGGTCAAAACTTATACTTATTTGACAATGTACCAATAATACATGTTAACCATCTTGGTGGATTTATTTCAGTTTTTAATCCTGATATTATTAATGGTATAGAAGTTTATAAAGGTGGCTTTCCATCAAAATACGGTGGTAGATTATCATCAATTATGAATATCACACAAAGAGAAGGAGACAAATCTTTATTCAAAGGAAGTTTCAATATCGGAATAACAGATGCGGCTTTAACTCTTGAAGGACCTTTTGCATTAAAAAACTCGAGTTTTATTGTAACAGCAAGAAAAACAATGGTTGATGCACTACTGGCAACATTTTCTAGATTATCTGAAGCAAATGACTTTACCGTTATGTATGGATTTCATGATTTTAATGGGAAACTAAGTTGGAAACCGAACACAAAAAACAGCTTCTATCTTAATTTTTATCAAGGAGACGATTATTTCCACCATTGGGTAAACTTAGATGATGATAACAGGGACTATAAAACAAAAGCCCACAGCGGGATAAACTGGGGAAATTGGCTAGGTTCTTTCAAATGGAACCGAGTAATTTCATCAAAACTCTTTATGACAACAAGTATCTCATACACTAGGTACAGATTGCGTGACAAATTAAATTTTGAAATTTCCGACACTTCTCAAACTGTTACATACGCTCAGAAACTGCAAGCGGTTGTTCAAGATTATTCTTTTAGATCGGCATTTCAATACAAACTATTAAAAAAATGGTCAATTGATTTTGGACTTCAATCTTCTTTTTTTATCCATTCACCAAGTATTGTGTATAAATCTGACCTAGATGTTCAACCGCTAGCGAATACAATTCGCTCATCAGAGTCTGCAATATATCTTGAAAACAATTTTAGTTTATTTAGTAAAGTTTATGCCAATATTGGAGTCAGATATGTTAATTATTTTACAGACGGTTTTCAAGACTTAAAGCTAGAGCCAAGAGTAAATTTGAATTACAATTTTTATAAAAATCAAACCATTAACCTTAGTTATATGAATGTGAATCAATACTCTCATTTGATTTTCACATCTGGCGATATAATGAATAATGAGCTTTGGGTTCCATCAAATAGCAGCATAAAACCAGCAGGATCCAATCAGTATTCTATTGGTTGGCATGGCGAGTTTTTGGAAAACAGATATTTATTTGAAGTTAATGCATACTACAAAGAACTCTATAATCTGGCAACAATAAAAGAAGGATACTCTGGAATACTTGGAGACGAAAACTGGCTAAATAAGATAGAAAGTGGAGGAAGCGGAACAGCTAAAGGTCTTGAATTCTTATTCAGAAAAAATACAGGAAGAATAAAAGGGTTTGCATCATATACTCTATCAAACTCTACAAGACAATATGATAATATAAATAATGGCGAAGAATTTCTATTCGACTTTGATAGACTCCATTCATTATCGTTGAGTGCAAATTACAATATTAATGAAAAATTAAGCCTTAATGTGAGTTGGGTTTATCAAACGGGGTTACCTTATACTCCGCTAATCGGAAGGCAACTAACTCCATATACTAACGAAAACACATACGGATCTAATGGATATTATGAAGTATTTACATACGGGGATAGAAACTCAGAAAAAATGAAAGACTACCATAGGTTGGATATCGGTCTTACATATTCTACAAAAACCAAACGACGTGGTTTACCAGCCGAATGGACATTCTCAATTTATAACGCATACAATAGACATAATCCATATAATTATTACTATGGACATGACCCGAACAGTGGAATATATTTCAATACAGATTTCAATTTAGACCAACGACAAATAAGTCTTTATCAAGTAAGCTACTTACCAATAATTCCTTCATTTTCATATAAAGTATATTTCAATGAGAACACATTAAAAAACGAAAAACAGAGAAAAATCGATTCAAAAGAGAAAAAGATATCGGAGAAAAAAACTTTCGAAGAATCTTACATTAAAGATAGATGGGATGTTAAGTTTGGATTAGCTTTACCAAGGACAGGATATTATGTAGGTTTCAATCGTAGATTATTAGATAGACAATGGCATTTAACTCTTGAAACTAATTACGGCTTTTCAAAATACTTGACAGGAGGCGTATATTTTGGCTTTTCAAATATGGATTACTGGGATTACACAATTGACTCTATTACCCAATTTGTCACAACTATACCTAGTAATGAGAAATTATATAATTATGGAGCTAGGGTCAACTACC
>JBBQCZ010000125.1:0-11889 GCA_038319215.1 Bacteroidales bacterium
GGTTGGAGGAACTTATCATAATGTTTCAGCTCTTATAGCCTCCTTCCAATGGATAAATATAATAACTATTGTGTCTATTTATTCAAAAATAATGGAGGTTGAAATAAAGTTCAGTTTCTACACATTAATTTACATAATAACTATTACCATCAATATTGTTTACTTTAAAAAAGCTAAGTGTATAATTTTATTGTCAAAATATGAAAATCTTGAACGAGAAGTGAAAATAATTAATGGTATTTATTCTGTCATTTACATAATAACCTCTTTTGCAATATTCTATATAGTATTAAATTTAAAGTAAACTTATACAGTATTGCACGAAACGCTAACAGCACCTATGTGTAATGTGGAAAATCGTCTGTAACCGTTCGTGCAGAACACTTCCAAACACCGCCAAATTTTTTGATTTGGCTTTTACTACAAAATTTAAAAACAAAACCAAAAAATTTGGCTTCGTGGGAACTCTGATAAGTTAATTTCTATTCCTATTCCACACTCCACATAGCCGCAACCGTTACCAAACATTATAAAAACATACAAGAGTACTACACATGATTAGTAAAAGAATATCATATTATTGGCTACCAGACTTTTTTAAGACATTACTTCTAAATACATTCTTATTTACATTATTTTCTGGAATACTATATTTTGTGAATGGTGAAATGCATCCTGATTTCCTCCCAACGTTTTACTTTTTTGCTTTACCTTTTTTAACAATAATAATAGGGTTACGTCCTGTAATAGGATTAAAATTCTTTCCGAATACTCTATACATAACTAAAAATGAAAAAATTAACATTGATCGACAGAATAATATCAACTTGACAGACATAAAATCAGTCAAAGTAAAACAATTAGGTTTTGCTACTTCACACATTTTTATCTATGAAATCACATTGGATACAATACCTGAAAGTTTAAAAAAGTATTTAAAAGATGAGAAAACAATAATATGTACAGAACGATATTATTTAAAAAACATTTTTGGAACAAAAACTATTTTCCTAAATGAACTACTAAAACTCGGATTAAAAGAAAAGAAAATTGAATGGAGAGAAACAACAATTGAGGATGTCATTGGATTCAAATACAAGTCAAACAAATAACGTTTGGTAACAGCACCTATGTGTAATGTGGAAATTCATCGGTAACCGTTCGGGCAGAACGCATCCGAACACCGCCAAATTTTTTGATTTGGCTTTTATCGAGAAAAATTAAAATCAAAATCTAAAAATTTGGCTTCGTGGGAACTTTGATAAATTAATTACTATTCCTTTTCCACACTCCACATAGCCGCAACCGTTATAAGCAAGTGTAAGTGCGAGACCCTACCATGAAATATACAAGAATGAAAACAACCCTACTTATACTATTTTTAATTCTTGGCAAAATGATATTTAGCCAATGTAATTTTAAAATAGAATCTTTGCATATTGGTTCTGCTGATAATTGCAAAGGAACAGCAATTATTCAAAATATTTCTGGTAAAGAACCTTTTACGATCCTTTGGTCAAACGGACAAACATCAAATGTTGCTACAAATTTATGTGCTAACTCTACATATTGGGCAATATTAACAGATGCAAACAACTGTAGTGACACTTCACAAATAAGAATGAGGCCAAGACGTATAAGTAGCATTACATCAATTCCAGTAGAAAGTTATAAATCAGTAGTGTTGTCAGATTTTAGCGTTTCTGGTTGCAATAGTTCTGATACTCATGAACTAAATAATTCTGAAAACAACACCATAATTTCGGAATGTATTACAACCAATTGTTGTTTAAAATTTAAAGGAGAGGTCTCTTTTAGAAATGATACATTATTTTTAACTGCCATCAAGTTGGGAGAACCGTGTAGATGTTTGTGCACATATAAACTAAGTTTTGAGATTGAAGGATTAACCTCTGACTCGTACGATGTAGTTATTTTAAAAAAATGTGATGGTAAGGATATGTTTCTTCGCAGAATCGCAATAATTCTATATCGCAACTCAAATTTTCGACCATAGGTATATGCACATAAGAAATTAAACACCAGGTGGTAACAGCACCTATGTGTAATGTGGAAATCCACCTGTAACCGTTTCCCGAGAAAATCGGTACAGGCTGTGCAGAGCGCTTCCGAACACCGCCAAATTTTTTGATTTACTCACCATTTAATTATTTTCAATGGTGTTCGTGATTTAAAAATTGGCTTTTATCGAGAAAAATTAAAAACAAAATCTAATCCGCTGATTAGAGGATGGCTTCTCCGATGAATCGGAACAAGCTGTGGGAACTTTGAAAAGATAATTTCTATTCCTATTCCACACTCCACATAGCCGCAACCGTTACCAGCAAGCGAAAAAAAGCATTGCGACAAACTAAAAATTATTGTTTTTACGTTTATTTTGTTACATTTTTTTCAAAATAAATATTGTGTTATTGCATTAAAAGACAATATTTTTTCTTATTTTTGAACTAGTATGAAAAACACAGATAAAATAAGTTTAGATAACGCTTATCGCCTATTTGAATCAGGGGATATTAATAAAATTGAGGTTGGCACCACCAAAGGTTTATTACAAATACACAAGTATCTATTTGGTGGATTATATGATTTTGCTGGACAAATCCGTAATAGAAATATTTCAAAAGGAGGTTTTAGATTTGCCAATTCAATGTACTTGAAAGAAGTTTTAGCTAAAATTGAACAAATGCCTGAAAACTCATTTGAAGAAATCATTGCTAAATATGTAGAAATGAACATTGCCCATCCATTTATGGAAGGAAATGGAAGAACTATGAGAATCTGGTTGGATATGATACTAAAGACCAGACTTAAAAAAGTTGTAAACTGGCAATTTGCAGATAAAGTTCTTTACTTACAAGCAATGGAAAGAAGTCCAATAAACGATTTGGAAATAAGAACATTGCTTTCTCTGAACTTAACTGAGGATATTAACAATCGTGAAATTATATTTAAAGGTATTGAGCAATCATACTATTATGAAGGGTACGAAAAAGAAAACGAAGACGATTAATTGGCTGAATAATTAGATAGTATTCAAATATAATCCACAACAACGCCAGCACATAACAGCACCTATGTGTAATGTGGAAATTCACCTGTAACCGTTTCCCGAGAAAATCGGTACAGGCTGTGCAGAACACTTCCGAACACCGCCAATCAGCCAGCGTTAGCCACCATTTTGACCCGTCCTGAAAGAGTAATACATTGCTTCACAATCTTCAAGAGCATATTATTTGCAATAAGTGAAGTTTAACCTATACAAAGAGATTTACATCAAAACGATTGACAGCATCGGCCATTTCTACATCCTGATTGATTACTATTTTTCGTATAATTATACAAAGTGTCTAGAGGGCTGTGAGATTTTATCGTTTCGCATTGTGCAACATGCAGGTATATCATAGTAGTTCGGATGTCGGCATGACCAAGTAACTCTTTGATGGTTACAATATTCAGACCTTGTTCCAAAAGATGAGTAGCATAGGAATGTCTTAATGAATGCAGATTAACCTCTTTTTTTATAGACGTTTTTTTTAAGTTTTGACGCATTATCCAGGAGATCCCATTTACACTGTATCTTCCGTCATGTTCTTTACCATTAAAAAGCCAGATTTGCGGCTTGTCTGCACCAATATATTTTTTGAGACCAACAGCCATGCTTTCGGCCAAAGGAACAATACGGTCTTTTTTGCATTTACTCTGACGGATATGGATAGTTTTTCGTTCAAAATCAATATCAGAAATTTTTAAGTTTATAACTTCCTGCCCACGAAGTCCTGCAGAATAGATAAGCGTAAGAACAACTCTTTGTTTTAAACGAGTTGGGACAGCAAAAAGTTCTTTTAACTCGTTTTGGTTCAAAATTACCGGAAGCTTTGCTTCTGTTTTAATGGAAGGCAGTTCAATCGCATTTCCGTTCATCCCAATTAAACGGTAGTAATACCTAAGCCCATAAACCATATGTTTAAAGTTGCTCCTGCATGGCGATTTTGGATTAATAGCCAATGTAGTTAGGTAGTCATTGATTTGGTCGGAATCAATATTCTCAGGCAGTTTTTTAAAATTGACAACAAAAAGAGCTATCCGCTCAATATAATTTCTAAGGGTATTTTTACTTTGTCCGCGTAGAATAACTTGTTGCTCCATTTTTCTTACTAAATTTGAAAATTCAGGAACAATAGCAATAGCTTGTTCCACAATTGAAATCCCCGATTTTTTTCTCATATTTTTAAATTGTTTTAATGAATGATTTTACAAAGTATGGAAAGAATCGGGGATTATTATATAAAGTTGTTTTTCTTTAGCGGAATTTAGCTCAACATAAAATATATTAACTGCTTGCTTGGAAGAAACGCTAAAAGAATAGTCTATTTTCTTGACCCAAGCTGAATTCCCTCATTCATAATATCGACAAAACAATATAGGTTTGAAGCCTATTAACACATTTTAATTTATAACTTAAACTGCATGAGATATAAGGAATAGTATTTCCCAGTACTTTTAAATTTCAAAATTGATATTGCATTATTTGATAAACAAATGCAGAATAAATTTAATGAATTGAAAAAGCATTTTTTTATTCGCGAATTTATTTAATAATAGTATCTTCGAAGCGTTAAAATGTAACTCCTTTACCGAGACATCTTACAACTTAAATACGAACATTACAACTTTAGGCATGTTAAAAACAGTTTTTTTTTACCTCACATTCTGGGCAATCCTAATTTTTGGAATTATCTTTTTTGTACCATATTACTTTTTGAAACTTGTAGGAACTAAAAGTTCGGTAAAACGATTTATTTACAACATAAGTACCGCTTGGGCACGCTATATTTTATTTGTAAATGGGGTAAGATATACAGCTTACAATAAGAATAACATCCCTGAAACCAAGTCTAATTTGGTTGTAATTTCAAATCATCAAGGAAATTTTGACATTCCAATTTACATTTCATGCCTTCCCTTTTCAGTTGGATTTATTGCAAAGCACGAACTAAAGAAAATGCCTATCATTAATGTCTGGATGATTGCACTCGATTGTATATTTATTAATAGAAAAAGCCTTAGGGAATCTTCAAAAAAAATCAATGAACGTATTCACCAAAAAGATAAGAATCCTATTTTTATATTTCCTGAAGGCACACGTAGCAAAGGGCCACAAATGAATACATTCAAACCCGGAAGCCTAAAACTGCTATTTCATGAAGGAGCCGATATATTGCCAGTTACTATTAGCGGCAGTTATAAGTGTATGGAGTTACATAACAATGTAAAGAGTGGCCATGTTGAACTCTTTTTTCACCCGGTTTTGCACAGCTCCGATTATAACAAAGACGATTTTAACACATTTATTAAAGACTTGCAGCGAATAATTGCTGAGCCATTAAACTGCAAATAATCATAATAGCTAAGAATCTAATCTTGAATTTCAAACAACTAATATTGATATTAAACTAAAGTTCAATTAGTAAATACAAATTTTTGCTTTTTTGAAATTAATAAAAATATCATAATGAATGTACTGTTTCGCTAAAAGAAAACAATCAATAATTTAAGCAGTGGTGTGTATGTTGTTGAGATAAAATCAGATAAATTTATTGGCAGACAAAATTTGATAATCAAAAGATAAAACTCATTTCACAAGTATGGTTGTTTTGAATATAATGATAACTTTGCAAGAATGAGAATCTGGTCACTACATCCAAAATACCTCGACTCTAAAGGACTAATTGCACTTTGGAGAGAAACCTTACTTGCCAAGCATGTTTTGTATGGGTTAACAAAAGGATACTTAAATCATCCACAACTTGATAGATTTAAAAAATCTGCAAATCCAAAAGAAAGTATAAATCAATATCTCGCAAGCATATATGAAGAAGCTAGATTGCGAAATTACAATTTTGATAAAGAGAAGATCGACTGGAAATTTACAAATTCAAGTATGAATGTAACAAATGGACAAATTGCGTATGAAAAAATTCATTTACTAAAAAAGCTTAGCCTACGGGATACTTTAAGACATGAGGAATTACTAAAAATTTCACATCCAATGGCTCATCCTATTTTTAAAGTTGTTGATGGAGAGATTGAAAACTGGGAAATTATTACATGACGTTAGAACTGCATTTTCAAACTATTTTTTCGTACTCCGAATTTCTCTCAACTGCAATAAAACCTGCATCAGAAATCATCTGTTTTATTTCGGATTCTGTCATCGAAGGATTTTTCTCATCAGATCCAGCCATGGAATATATTTTTGTTGAATCTCCAATAGTACCGTCAAAATCATCAGCTCCTGCTGAAAGTGCCAGTAGTGCATTTTCTTTTCCGGACATTGGCCAATATGCCTTTAAATGAGGAATATTATCTAGGTACAATCGCGAAACAGCATAGTTTTTCAATTCTTCGGCAAGCGAGATCTCAGTGGCAGCATCCATTTCATTCCCAAATGCCTTATATTTTAACGGAATAAAGCAATTAAATCCTGCTGTTTCGTCTTGGAGTTTTCGCAATTTGGACATGTGATTGATTCTGTCAGCAAATGATTCTATATGTCCGTACAACATGGTACAATTAGTTTTCATACCAGAATTATGTGCAATTTTATGAACCTTCAGCCAAGTTGCAGAATCGGTTTTCTCAGGACATAAAGTCTTCCTTATTCTGTCGTCAAAGATCTCGGCACCACCCCCAGCCAAAGAATTTAGACCTTTTTCCTTCAATATATTTATCACTACCTCAAAGTCTATTCCATCAGCTTTTGCAAAATATTCAATTTCCACTGCGGTAAAAGCTTTTATATGCAAATTAGGAAATCTAGATTTTATTTCCATAAACAACTCAGAATAAAATCCTGTAGTTTTCTCCGGATGCAAACCTCCCGTAATATGCACTTCAGTAATTCCTTCATTTTTTTTCCCTTCAAGAATTTCCAAAACCTCCTCAATCTCCAAATCCCAAGCACCCTCCTGCCCTTTTTCCCTGTAGAATGAGCAAAATTTACATTGGTTAAGACAAATATTTGTTATTTCGACATGAGTATTTTTATTATAAAAAACGCTTTTCCCAAATCGTAAATTCTTTGCATAATCGGCTAAGTATCCACAAAAAATAGGATCCGAATTTTCTAAAAGATACAAAGCCTGATTATCTGAAATTCTACCCGAATTAAAAACTATTTCGGCAATTTCAATTTCCTGAGCAGTTCTGGATTTTAATAAGTCTTTCATATTTGCAAAGTTAATATGTTTTCGATTTTTCAGACCGCAATTTTTTTATCTAATGCAAATAAGTTATAAACTACCCAATAAATTTATTTATTTTTGGCAAAATGATTGATGAAATGAAAAAACACTTTCTAAAATATGCTATTTCGGTTACAATATTAGTTATTGTTTTTGTTTTCAGCTTTTCTTATCTACGCTACGTTGAACACGAAGGTTTTAATCCAACTGATGAAGGAGTTGTTCTTGCGCAATCGTGGAGAATAATTAATGGAGAGATTCCTCACAAGGATTTTATTTCAATTCGTCCTGCTGCTAGCGGATATCTTCATGCTGTAAATTTCATTTTTCCCGGACCGCTGGTAACAAATGCCCGTTGGTTTGTTTTGGGACAATTCTTTTTAATTGCTTTAATTTTGTCAGGTTTTGTGTTTAATATTTTATCAAAAAAATACGGAAAGCCAAAACTTTCGATTTTCTTATCATTGTTAGTAGCTGGTTTTACACTAACAACATTAAATTACAATCTTTATTCATGGACAACAATTGATGCAATTTTTTGGTCAGTGCTTGCAATCCCATTTATTTTGACTTCAAAGAAAACGTGGCATATTATTTTAGGTTTGATATTTTTGAGTTTTGCTGCCTTATCACGTCAGACATTTGTTTTAGTTGCTGCAGCCGGCTTCTTATACATTCTTATAAGTTTTAAAAAGAATTTTAGAAAATCTATTCCTATAATTTTGGCAGGAGCAATTCCATTTTTTGCCTACCTTATTTTATTAGTTGCAAATTCATCCACAGCCGACTTTTTGCAACAAATGACAGGTAGAACAGAGTTTTTCGAAACAGCGATACTTCAATTTGCAAAAAGATTCGCCTTTGGTTTGTCAACTCCACTTAACCTCATTTGTTTAATAGTTTCGGGCATATTATTCATCAATCGCAAAAAAGATTTTCCCAAAATATTCTTCGAAAAAGGATTTCATGCCATTATTGCTGTGATTTATGGAACATTTGCTATTTACCATGCAATAATATATTTTAATTCAACTCAAGATATTCTAAGCTTGCCATTCGAATTATTCTTCATGTTACTATTCCTAAGTATTTTACATTGGGTAATTTTACCAAAAAGCAAAGAACTTAGAAATATTTCAATAGCAGTACTTTTCATTTCATGGGCATCTGCAATATCATTGGGAGACAACACACCTGTTTTTGCAACTGGAATTTTATTTATCCTGATTATGGCTTTGTCGGCAGATATTTTCCTTAACAAATCAACTAAAATTTCTCCTTTTATTAGAAATCAGTTTTTATATATTCCTCTTTCTCTAATTATCATTGTACTTGGCTATTTTAGTCAAGAAAAATACAACTATCGCGATAATTCAGCAGTAGAATTAGTAAATGGATTAGATAATGCCTGTCTAGAATTTGGTAAAATAAAAACAAATCCTGCAATGATTAATTACTATTGCAGTCTTAATGATATCTTTCAGAATCTTCCTGATGCAATAAACAACACAATTGTTTTTCCAAATAATGCAATGTTTTATCCTATTATGCAAAGTAAAAATCCTATTAGTCTAGATTGGCTAAGTGCTAACGAATACATTGGACAGGAAGATAGGATGAAGACAGACTTAGAAAAGTTAAAACGCCGAGATTTGATTTATTTTATTGTTGACAAAAATGATTTACGAAAAATTAGTGATAATAATACAATAGTAATCTACACAAACGATCTTGTATATAATTTTATAATCAACAATTGTGAAAAGATAAATTCCGACAACGAATTTTTCACGGTTTACAAGTTAGAATAGTTACAGAATCAAGCTTTTTTAACAGCATTTAGCCATCCAGCATACTTGCTAAGTCTTTCTGGCTCTGTCATTTCAGGTAAAAAACTACTATGAATTTGTCTTTTCTTTCTTATTTCTTCTGAATTTGCGAATCCTGTAGCAATAGCGGCTAAAAAAGCAGCTCCTAAGGCAGTTGACTCAATGATTTCGGGTCTGCTAACTTCCAAACCTAAAATATCAGACTGAAACTGCAAAAGAAAATTATTTGCCGATGCACCACCATCAACATTAAGGTTTAGAATTTTAATACCAGAATCCTTTTCCATTGCCAGCAACACATCCTTTGTTTGATAAGCCATAGCTTCAAGTGCTGCCCTAACAATATGTTGATAAGTTGTCCCTCCAGTAATTCCGACAATACACGCTCTAGCATCCATATCCCAGTATGGAGCCCCCAAGCCTGAAAAAGCAGGTACAAAATAAACTCCGTCACAATCGGATATTTCTTTGGCAATAGACTCAGATTCAGCCGCAGTTTCGATTATTTTCATTTTATCGCGCAACCACTGAATTGCTGCTCCAGCAATAAATACACTTCCCTCAAGTGCGTAGGAAATCTCACCTTTCAATCCCCATGCGATAGTTGTAACCAGCCCAGAATTACTGTCAACAGCTTTTTTGCCTGTATTCATCAACATAAAACATCCGGTTCCATAAGTATTTTTCACAGAACCAGGCACAAAACAAGTTTGTCCAAATAGCGCAGCTTGTTGATCCCCAGCAATTCCTGCAATCGAGATATGTGTTTTTCCGAAGATTCCTGTTGATGTTTGACCATATATAGATGAAGAATCTTTTACCTCTGGCAACAATGTTTCAGGAATATCAAAAAAGTCAAGTAATTTTTTATCCCAACACAATTCTTTAATATTGTAAAGCATTGTGCGTGAGGCATTTGAGTAATCGGTAATATGAAGTTTTCCGCCAGTAAGGTTCCACACTAACCATGTATCAATAGTACCAAAAAGTAATTCTCCATTCTTAGCTTTTTCCCTTGCTCCACTAATATTATTTAATATCCAATGAATTTTAGTAGCGGAAAAGTATGAATCAACAATCAGACCTGTTGATTTATTAATATATTCGGCGAATTCAGAATTTTTAATTGAGTTGCAAAAATCAGCAGTTCTTTTATCTTGCCAGATAATTGCATTATAAATAGGTTTGCCTGTCGATTTTTCCCAAATCACAGTCGTTTCGCGCTGATTGGTGATACCAATTCCTGCAATTTCATCAGGTCTAACTGTGGATTTTGCGATTAATTTCCGTGCAACAAACAATTGTGTTTCTAGTATTTCAGTAGCATTCTGCTCAACATAACCAGGAAAAGGGAAAATCTGTGTTGTTTCACTCTGTTCTATTCCTACAATATTAAAATTTTTGTCAAAAAGTATTGCTCTAGAACTTGTTGTTCCTTGATCCAAAGCTAGTATATAATTTTTAGTCATTTGCTGATTGTTTTTCTATCCAATCATAAATATCTTTATAAACTTCTTCTTTATTTGTTTCATTAAGAATCTCGTGACGTGCACCTGAGTATATTTTACAATCTATTTTTCTCATTCCTGCTTTTCGGTAAAACTCTCCAGCTTCTTTTACCCCTTTGCTAAAATCACCCACTGGGTCCTCAATACCGGCTAAGAAGAGAATAGGTAACTCTCTAGATATTTTCTTTGCATTACTGAGCTTGTTGTTGTATATAAGTCCAGAAAAAAAGTTTCGATAAAACGAACAAGAAAAAACACCACCACAATAAGGATCGTTTATATAATCATCAACAGCTTTCTGATCTCGAGAAAGCCACTGAAAAGGGCTAGAAAACCCCTTATTAAAGCTACCAAAAGACATTTTATCCAGCAATTTAGCAGGGCTAGAAACTCCTCTAAGTTTACATTGAATACAAGCAATTGCATAAGCTATCTTTAATATAAATGTAGGATTGCTACCTGTGCCAGTAAGAATTACGCCTTTAATATCAGAACTATATTTTGTAATAAAAGTCCGAGCTAAAAAAGAGCCCATACTGTGTCCTAGTATAAAATTTGGAAGTCCTGGGAAGCTTTTCTCAGTAATATCATTTAAAACTTTAAGATCGTCAACAATTGAAAACCAAGTATCTTTCTTTGGCCAAACACCATATTGTCCAGGCTTAATACAATTTCTACCATGCCCCCGATGATCTGATACATAGACAACTGCACCTTTTCCTACAAGAAATTTGGCAAAGTGAGAGTATCGTTCTGAATGTTCGGCCATACCATGAAAAATCTGCACTACAAAACGCACATTGTTGTCATCAGGTAAAAACTCATTGTAAAAAATGGTTTGTCCATCAGATGTTCTGAGCCAATTTTCAATAATCTTCATGATAAATAATTAAATAACAGGACAAACTTATTGATTTATTTCGAATAATTTATAAAAATTCTCAAGTTTATAATCAACAGCAACTTTTCTCATTTCATCCCCCAATGCTTGATTAATTGGAACCCCATTTTTTGCTCTTTCGAGATAAGCAATATGTTCTTTTTCGCCAGCAGTATAAATGCGATCATAACCTGGCATTTTATCAGAATTTCTTAATTCGCGGAGAATATCACCAGTCGTTTTCTTAAAGTCTGCTAGATCAATAAAGTTCTCAACATTAATAGCAATAAAGAAATGGCCGAGACGATAAGGTACTTTTTTACCATTTTCCATTCCCAAAAGAGCCTTCATAAAACCACCACCTTGCAAAGCTGCAGATAGAATTTCGACAACTGTAGCATATCCAT
>JBBQCZ010000126.1:0-11862 GCA_038319215.1 Bacteroidales bacterium
CATATAACCCTTATCAACTGGGAATGGCGGTTTATCTCTAGGTTCGCCTCTTTTTCCTTCAGCCGATTCGATAAGAGAAGTTTCTTCGCCGCAAATATAAGCACCTGCGCCAAATTGAATTCTTATATCAAAATTAAAACCTTGTATTCCACCAATATTTGCACCTAATCGATTGTCTTTTCTTGCATCTTCAAGAACTTTTTCCAAATATGTTTCTAAATATTTGTATTCATATCTTAAATAAAGAATACCTTCATCTGAACCAATAGCATAAGCTGCAATAGCCATACCATCGAATAACATTTCAGTACGTTCCGTTAAAAGAACTCTGTCTTTAAATGTTCCAGGCTCACCTTCATCTGCATTACAAAAAACATAACGTTTTGGTCCCGCTGATCTTGAACAAAAACTCCATTTCAGACCAGTTGGAAAACCTGCTCCACCGCGACCACGAATGTTTGATTTTTTAACTTCATCAATAACATCTGTAGGTTTCATTGATGTCAATTTGGTTTTAAGAGCAACACCTGGAGTGAAATCATTTAAGATTACTTGTCCTCTTTTCTTGATGTTGTTGTTTACCATTGAACTAACTTCGGCTGATGCATTTTTGCCATCACCTAAACCTTGATGATAAAGATCTTTCACATTTTTACCAGCTTTAAGACCAGCAACAATTTGCTCAGCAGTTGCAGTCGTTAAATTTGTAAAAACTTGTCCGTTAATAATTGCAGATGGCTCCTGATCGTTCATACCAATACACGCGGTATTGTATAAACCGATTAAACCGTCAGCACTGTTTTCTCCGAATTTACATCCGGCTGCTTTTTCAAAGGCTTTCTTAACATCTTCTCTACCCATCATACATGCTACGGCGCTGTCATTCAAGTAAACAGTGTTTTTGCCTGTTGATTTCTGAGTGAAAAAATGGTAAAATGTTAAGGTTTGTTCAACATCAACAACTGCCATGTTTAGCTCTTTAGCAACATCGTGTGTCGCCTCCTTAGAAATAAAACCGAATTCAGATTGAATATCGATAAGGATATCCATTAGCCTAAATTTGTTCGAGTCGTACTTCTTAATAATCTTTTCTAATTGACTATTCATTCTGTAAAGCTTTAGTTATTATTTGTTTGTTAAAAATTTAACTGATTAAAGAATCGTGAGCAAATATATTATTATTGTTTTTAGTCTCAAAGGATATAGGTGGGTTTTTTGCAATTTGTAGGCAATCTAAATAAGTTATAGGCAAGCTTTAAAACACTTACACAATAACGATTAAATCAATAATATTAACAATAATTTAACATTTCTAATATACTTAACAATTTTGCAATTTTTAATGATTCCTAAAAAAACGTTTATTAAACATATTTTTAATGGTTTAGGACGGAGGACGGCCCTTCGACTTTCGCCGCGGAGAATCAGGCACCGCGGAAGACCGTCCTCCTCAGCGGAGAAGACGTGAGACGGAATAAGAATCCCACTAACAACTTCAAAAAACAAATCCTAACCGTAACAAAGGCTACGCTTACGGTGCTCATGTCTGCGCTTACCCAATCTGCCATGTATTTCCGCCCTTCAGTACGCAAACAGCTTGCGGATTTAAGGAAATACAAAATAATTACGCTAAGAATAAAAAAAATGATAAATTTGTAAAAAAAAAACTATGGCAACAAATAACAATGAACCAAAAGTAAAAGGGAAAGGATGCTTAGCATTTACAGTTTTCGGATTACCTTTAATTATTATTTTCTCCTTATTTGTTTTATGGCTGGAATACTATGCTTATTCTACTTATAACAAATGCATTGATGTAAATGAAACCGTTAAAAACTCGTGGTCAAATGTTGAGAATGCTTATCAAAAGCGATCCGATTTGATTCCGAACATCGTAGCTACAGTAAAAGGATACGCAGAACATGAACAAGAAACATTTACAGCGGTTACAGAAGCAAGATCGAAAGCAACATCAATAACACTAGATTCTGAAAATTTAACAGAGGAAAACATTGCAGCTTTTGATGCAGCTCAAGAACAACTAACAGGAGCTTTAAGTAGATTAATGGTTAGTGTTGAAGCTTATCCACAATTGCAAGCAAATCAAAATTTTATGGATTTGCAAAATGAACTTAAAGTTATTGAGGCTGACATTATTGTTCGTCGTGACGAATTTAACACTACCGTAAAAGCATACAATATTCTAGTTCTTAAATTCCCAAGAAATATTTTTGCTAAAATGTTTGGGTTTAGGGAAAAAGCATATTTCAAAGCTAAAGAAGGTGCAGAAAACGCTCCTACTGTTCAGTTCTAATTAATAGATCTTAGCTAAAAGCTTTGCTACTCCATTATTAAGGTTCGATTCAATAATATTGAAATCGGACCTTATTTCTTTAGGTGCATTGGCAACTATATATGAATTTGAATGCTTAGAGTATGTTAGCATATCCAAATCGTAATAATCATTTCCAACTGTAACAATGTTCTCCAATAAAATCTCATACTTCTTTTGCAAAAACTCAATTCCAGATGCTTTTGAAATTCCATGAGGAAGAATTTCAATCCAGACAGATTTCCTATCAAGCGGACTTGTAGCTTTTATAACTTTTACACACTGGAATCTATTGCTAATTTTGTTTAAATGATTTGCTTCTTCTTCACAAATTATCACAAATTGAGACGCTGTTTCAGGACAATTTTCAATTAGCTCAACTCCATGCGACTCATAATAATTAATTCTCGACAAGAAATCAGAGCCAGGATTATCGGAACTAAAATGATGAAAAAAATGATTATGTGGCACTGGTAACTGAACCATAAAATCGTAATTATTCTGAATTAAGTATTCGTAAATTTCTAATGTTTTTTCTTTTTCAATTAAATTTTCCTGTAATAAGATATTGTTTTTCCAATCATAAACCCCAATTCCTGAGGAGAAAACGAGATAATCAATTGGGAAACTAGCGTCAACAACAGTTTTAAGAGAAAACAAGCTACGACCAGTTGCCAAAATACGAAGAACTCCCATCTCTCCTAGCCTTTTCAACTGCGACAATGTTTGTTCAGAAACCACACTACTATCGTCAGCTAGAGTGCCATCAAAATCAGAAACAAACATTTTGTCTGGTTTTGTCATAACTAAAATTTGTTCACAAAATCAATTACAAATCTGTAAATATCTTTATATGCCGCCAAACTAATATCAGCAGGAACATCTTCTGGTTGATGGTAACTACTATTTTCACTATCAGCATAAACAAATACCGCTTTTATTCCTTTATCAAAAAACGAAGCATGGTCGCTTGACCAAGTAGCACCAGTAGTTGTCATCTTTTCAAAGTATTCATTATTGACATTCATTTTCTTCATTAAAGTATCAACATCAGGATATTCTTTAGCATTGAACATATATACTCCATCCTCGCCATTACCCACCATATCAAAATTGAGCATCACTTTAACTTTCGACAAATCGAATTGAGGATTTTCAGCCATATATTTAGAGCCTAATAAACCAGCCTCTTCTCCGCTAAAAAGTGCGAAAACCATTGTGTATTCCAACTTCTTTTCTTTTTTGTAAAATTTTGCCAAATTGAGCACCATTGAAACTCCGCTAGCATTATCATCTGCACCAGGAAACATAATATCTCCAATCATTCCTAAATGGTCGTAATGTGCAGTAATTAAGACAATTGAATCGGACTTACCAGGCAAATAACCGACAATATTCTGAGTAGAATAATCTTTAACAAAATCGTTCTTTATTTTTAGATAAACAGAATCGACACCAGGCATAATTTTATCTGATTTTACCTGAATACTAATATAGTCATTTATTTTTGTTCTAGCAGTAAATTTAAGATGTCCAGAGCCTTCAATAACTCCTTTAGCTTTTATGTAGTTTTTAGCAAAAATTGTGTTTGCAAAAGCATAAAGTTCTGGATTATTTAATGCTGTAGAGTCGATACAAATAAAAGAATCGGAATGATCGGCGCTTAAAAAATGTCGCAAAACCCACTGATTTGTCAGAGTTGTGCTAGTAATCCATTCTATTTTAAACATGCCATCAGCATCAGGTGACGAAGGAATTACGATAAAATCCTTTGCTACTTGAAGTTCTACATCACCAAAGCGAAATACAGGTTTTTCTGCGAATCTATTTATATCGGTAGTATATTTTTGAAAATATGTATCTCCATACATTTTTAATCCAATGTTTGAGAACTCTCCAACCAGAAAAGAAGCAGCTATACTATCGCCATTGTTAACATAACCGCGCCCAAAATATTTAGTAGAACAAATCTCTTTGATAATTTTATTTGTATAGTCCATGTCTTGAGCAATACATGAAAGGCTAAAAAAGAATAGAGCGAAAAAAGCAAATGTTGATTTCATAAAATATAATTAAATAAAATGACCAAATATAACACGAGCAAGCGTAAGATAAATAAACAAACCGAAAATATCGTTTGAAGTAGTGATAAACGGTCCTGTAGCAATAGCAGGGTCGATTTTAAATCTATTCAAAAGCAATGGGATAAAAGTTCCAAAAACAGTTGCAAAAACTATAACCGCAAAGAGAGCAATACTAACTGTAATTGTAAGAGCGTAGTTATCGGCAAAAATGAGATTATACAAAAATATTATCAGAGAGCAAACTAGCCCATTTAGCAAACCGACTTTAAACTCTTTGAAAAGTTTTTTTGAAACTGAATAAAGATCTACATCACCGCTAGCAAGACCTTGTACTACGATTGCCGAGGATTGCACTCCAGCATTTCCGCCCATAGCCGCTATTAAAGGAAGAAACAATGCCAACACAGCATATTTTGCGATATCGCCTTCGTAATAGCCCAAAATTAGCGATCCACAAATCCCTCCAAACATTCCAATTAGCAACCAAGGAATTCTTGAGCGAGACTGACGAATAACGCTATCAGAAGAGTCAACGTCTTGAGTAATACCAGACATTAATTGATAATCTTCTTCTGCCTCTTCGCGAATAACATCGACAACGTCATCGATTGTAATTCTTCCGACTAATCGACCAATTCCATCAACAACAGGAACTGCAACAAGGTCGTACTTTCCCATAAGCTTTGCAACCTCTTCTCCATCGGTATCAGTTTTTACAGATATAATATCAGGATCAACAATGCTACTAATTTTTTTATTTGTTGAATTAAATAAAAGATCCTGCAGTTTAATTATCCCTTTAAGTTTTCTATTATCATCAATAACATACAAGTAATAAATTTCGTCAATATCATCAGCCTGATCACGAAGTTCACCAAGAGCCTGTTTTACTGTAAGATTTTCATTTATTGCGACCAGTTCTTTTGCCATCAAACCACCGGCAGTATCTTCATCATAATTCAAAAGATCAACAATATCTCCAGCTTGTTCAAGGTCTGTAAGATGCGAAAGAATTTCATCACTCTTTTCAATATCCATATAACCAAGAATATCCGCCGCATCATCGGAATCCATTTGTCCGATCAAATTCTTAGCAATAAACTCGCTTGGTATTACACTGAGTAATTTTTCTCGCTCATCATCTTCGAGCTCAACGATTACATCTGCAGCAGTTTCAGAATCAAGTAACATGAACAGAAACTTCGCATCTTCAACATCCAGTTCCTCGATAATTTCGGCAATATCGGCAGGGTGCAATTCATCCATTATCTCGAGAGCACGAATGCTATCTTGAGAATCGATGCATGCTATCAAGCTATCAAATAATTCTTTATTTAATTCTAATGCCATAATTACCTATCTGCAAAAATAATAAAATTTAAAATTTATCAACTTTTTTAGTCAGTCGATAACAAATTTGTCAATTCAATAAAATCTTCTGGGCACAATTGTTCTGGTCTAAGAGCAAAAAAACGATGTGTCATATCCGTTTTATCAGTCAACATTCCTTTAACCGAATTGCGTATTGTTTTACGCCTCTGATTAAAAGCCATTTTGATTACTTGAAACAATTTTTTCTCGTCAACGCCTTCTAAAACTTCACGATATCTCGTTAATCTGATAACTCCAGATTTTACTTTTGGTGGTGGAATAAAAACATTTTCGTGAACAGTAAACAAATATTCAATTTTATAATACAATTGCACAAAGACACTCATAATACCATAAGTTTTATTACCATGTGGTGATGCCATTCTTTCGGCTACCTCCTTTTGTATCATGCAAACAAGCTCGGGAATTCTTTCCTTATTCGCCATCATTTTAAAAAAAATCTGTGATGAAATATTGTAAGGAAAATTACCAATTATGCAAAACTCTTTGTCGTATATTTCATCTAAATTTATTTTCAAAAAATCGCCATGAATCAGCCTAAATTGAGCATCAAAATTAGATTTTAGGTACTCTACGGATTCCAAATCAATTTCTATAAGACTAAGGTCAAAATTTCTTTTTACCAATTCTTCAGTCAAAACGCCAGTACCAGGGCCAATTTCTAAAACAGGCAAACTGCGTTCATTTAGCAACGAATCAGAAATTTTTCCAGCAATATTTTTATCGGCAAGAAAATGTTGACCAAGATGTTTTTTTGCTTTTATCATGATGCAAATTACAGAATAAAATTCAACTAAACCAAACAAATACTATATTTGCAATCTTATAATGTACATTTTGGACAAAACGATTAAAAATATTATTAAAATTACAGGATTTGCACTTATTGGGGCATTCCTATTTTTTTTAGTTTATCGCGATTTTGATTTTGCCGAACTATTAAAAAAACTAAAAACTCTAAATTATTGGTGGTTTATTCCAATGATGATTATGGGTTTGTTAAGTCATGTTAGCAGAACAATGCGTTGGCAAATGCTGTTGGAATCGAATGGCGAAAAAACAAGATTTTTAAACACTTTTCTGGCTGTGATGAATGGGTATTTTGCAAACATTGCAGTGCCTAGACTAGGAGAAGTTACTCGCTGTGCTGTAGTTTCAAAATATGATAAAATCAATTTCTCAAAAGTACTGGGTACGATGGTGAGCGAACGATTAGTTGATGTTGTGATGCTTTTGCTTATTACCCTTGCAGCTGTTATTTTTCAATCAGCCGAAATAGAAAAATTTCTAACTAACAACCCAGATTTTGGCAATAAACTTGGATTTCTCCTTTCCTTTCCGGTAATTGCAGGAGCAATAATTTTGGGAATAATTGCTATGTTCTTATTAATACAAATTGCAAAAGGCAAGTTTAATCACATCAAAATATTTGCAAAACTTTCGGCTTTTCTCAATAATTTTTGGCAAGGAATAATAAGCTTAAAGCAAGTAAAAAGAAAAGCTTTGTTTATTTTTCATTCTGTTTTTATTTGGGCAATGTACTTTTTGATGATGTATGTGTGCTTTTTTGCATTCGATGGATTTGAAAATCTAAATATTATGGCAGCATTAACGCTTTTTGTTGCAGGTAGTTTCGGAATGGTTGCCCCATCACCAAATGGGATTGGAGCTTATCATTTTATGATTATTCAAACCTTAATGATTTATGGCATATCTCAAGCAGACGCTGCCGGATTTGCTCTAATTGTGCACGGACTACAAACATTATTTTTAATTTTACTAGGGCTATTATCTTTTATTATGATTCCTATTATCAATAAAAATAAATAGAGTGAACCCAAAGCAAACCAAAGCGAAGAAAATAGCTGTATTTCTATTAAAACTACTATTCGTAATTATTGCATATTGGTTTGCGGCGAATAAAATCTCAAATAGTCCTGACATTAGCAAACTTCCAAGTTTTATTGCGAATTTTTCAATTCGTGAATATTTTTTCCTAATTCTGATTCTTGCTTTAATGTTCGTAAATTGGTCGCTAGAAACGATTAAATGGAAATATATAATCTTTACTATAGAAAAGCTAAAATTTAGAAAAGCAATAATGGCAGTTTGGTCGGGAGTTACCGTTGGAACTGTTACGCCAAACAGAATTGGCGAATTTGCTGGCAGAATTATGTTTTTAAAACCTGAAAATCGAAAAAAAGCAGCATCGCTCACATTATTTGCCGATTTATCGCAGTTTATTACTACAATTATGTTCGGATTAGTGGGAATAACAGTTCTAGCATTTACTACCACAGTGGAGAAAAGTTTAAAAATCCCTACAACATACACAATTTGCATCTCGCTTTTTGTTCTGTTTTTAACACTATATACTTATTATAAAATTAATGGTATAGTTTTATTGCTACAAAAAATCAAAATTCTTAAAAATACAATTCAAAAATTCATTCCAAATGAGCCTATTAACGCAAAGACCAAAACCACAGTTCTTGTTTTAAGTATTTTTAGATATCTGGTCTTTAGCTTTCAATTTTACTTGGCATTAAGAATATTCGGAATAGACATTAACTTATTAAATTGTTTTGCTGCGACTTCTGCCATGTTTCTAGCTGTTCACATTCTTCCTAATATTGCAATTGCAGAGCCTGGTGTAAGGCTTTCATTTTCGGTAATTTTTATTGGGTTATTCACAAATAAAATTGCGGCAATAGGAATTGCATCATTATTAATTTATTTTATCAATGTTTTAATTCCAATTTTAGTTGGAGGGTTTAATATTTTGAAATTTAGGCGAAACCAAGTAGAATTATCGTAATTAATTACTTAAATTATGATTTTAGGCTTTGCTTTTCTCACATAATTAACATAAAAAACACCATGCTTTGTGAATAAAAGTACAACTAAAAATAATTTAAGTTTTCTTTAACAATTTGCAACGACATCTGTTTTTCAGGCAATTAGACAATAAGCATTAGACCAATATGGAAAATTTCCAATAAATTAATTAAGAATTTATTAACAACCGCACTCTCATAACTATTTTTTGCGTATTTTTGCTGATTGAATATCGTTTGATAAGAAACTATTTATTAATTAAAATTAAGTAATATGAAAAAAGTATTTTACTTTAGAAATCTATTCAGGAAAGGCTTTATTTGGCTATTTCTCCTGACTGCGTTTATTTTCAGCAGTAATCTGGCTAATGCTCAGACGACTGTTACTATTGGAACTGGAACGAGTACGCAAAGACAACCATTTGGACCTTATTTTGGTTTTGAAAGGTCAGCTTCGATTTATACGTCTGCTGAAATGACAACCTATGGGACAATTACCCAAATCAAATGGTATGTTGGAACGGCTACTACAACCAACGTCCCTACAAAAATCTATTTAAAGACAACAACAAACACTACGTTAACAGCTCAAACATGGGCTAATATAACGACTGGAGCAACATTGGTTTATGATGCAACCAGAAATTACACACCTACTGGCTGGCTTACAATTGATATTACTGATTATGCTTATTCAAGTGATAATCTTTTAGTTTTATGCGAAACAAATTACAGCGGTGGAGGCAATGGCACCTATAGCGCCTTCCAATATTCAACTGCAGCTACTAAGCATGAATATTGGTATGCAGATAATTCTGCTCCTACAGCAAATGGAACTGTAAATAGTCAACGTCCTAATATTCAATTCGAAATAGAAGTTCCCCCTTGCACAGGCACGCCAACTCCTGGCAATACAGTTGCCTCAGCAAACCCTGTTTGTATTGGTGCAAACTTTACTCTTTCATTGCAAAATCAAACTGCTGGAAGCGGAGTTACCTATCAATGGCAAAGTTCGCCTGATAATGCAACATGGACAAACATTGGTACAGGCTTAAGCACTTTAACAACTGCTATCTCAGTAAATACATATTACCAGTGTATTGTTACATGTACAAATACAAGCGAAACTGCAACTTCTACATCTGTTTTAGTTAACACAACAGCTTTAGCATCATTGCCTCTTACAGAAGGTTTTAATGCTACAACAATACCAACTTGTTGGTCAAAAGATTTTATTGCACCGCAGACTGGCACTAAAATTAGTTTTGTGACCACTGGCACATCTCCAACAACTGTTCCTCAAGAAGGAACACACTTTATAATGTACAACTCATTTGCTGCTACCAACGGCGGAGCTGGTTCTGAAGAAAGATTAAAAACTCCAGCGCTTACTACAACAGGAGTAGCAAGTGTTGACATTGAGTTCTACTTAAAAAATGAAAATAATACAAGCTACAATGCTGATCTTTATTTAAACGAAGGTGTACAAGTACAATATTCTACTGACGGAATAACTTGGACTGATGCAGGAAGCTTTTATCCTAGACACGATGGATCATTAACTTCAGGAACTTCAGCATGGAACAAGAAAATACTGACTTTACCTGCAGCAGCAGGAAATCAGGCTATGCTTTTTGTTGCGTTAAAGTTTCATTCTGAATATGGTGACAATATTTTCGTAGATAATATTTCACTTCTCCCTACACCTTCATGCGTTGCTCCTACAGCATTAACATCATCTGCAATTACAAGTTCAAGTGCTACTATTTCTTGGACAGCTTCTGCTTCTGCACCTGCAAACGGGTATGAATATTATTACTCAACAACTGCGACTCCAGTTCCTAATGGAACATCTGGAGTTACTGCTGCTGGTGCAACAACGGTAAATCTCACTTCATTGTCTGCTAGCTCTACATATTATTTCTGGGTTCGCTCAGCTTGTAGTGCTGTAGATTTTTCGGCTTGGACGAGTGCTGGAACTTTTACAACTCCATGTAATCCAACTGCAAGTATTACTGAAAACTTCGATGCTGTTACTACTCCTGCAATGCCAGGTTGCTGGTATAAAGTAGGTAGCACAGGAGCTGCATATACTTCAACTACAAATAGCTCATCTACGCCAAACTGTTTATATATGTACTCCTCAGGCTCAACTAGTGTTGCAACTGTTGCCATGCCTCCTGCAAGTAATGCAGGTGCGGGAACTCATTTTCTAAAATTTAGTGCCAGAGCGAATCTTACGACTGGAGCTATTATCGAAATAGGATATTTAACAAACCCTACAGATGCAACAAGTTTTGTTTTATTATCTTCTAAAACATTAACATTAGCATATCAACAATTTGAAGTTTATCCTGGAACGGCTCCAGCTGGAAATAATACATTAGCATTTAGAGCTTCATATACTCCTGCTAATAGTTTATTAATTGATAATGTTTCATGGGAAGCCTTACCTTCATGCATTGTTCCTACAGCATTAACAATATCAGCAGTTACAAGTACAAGTGCTACTATCGCATGGACAGCATCAGCATCTGCACCTGCAAACGGTTATGAGTACTATGTTTCTACAACTGCAACTCCTATTCCTGATGCTGCAACTGTTGCAACCGGGACAACTGCTGCAGGTGTAACCACTGCAAACCTAACATTATTATCTGCAAACACTACTTATTACTTCTGGGTTCGCTCAAATTGTGGTGGGTCTAGTTATTCAACTTGGGCTGGTGCTGGAAATTTTTACACTGGATATTGCTTACCAGCTCCTACTTCTGTAGATGGCACTGGTATTACAAATGTTACTTTTGGACAAACACTTATTGTTAATAATACTACAGGTTCTGAAGCAGGATTTTATGGAAATTATTCGGCAATGATTGGTGATGGAGCTAAAAGTACAGATTTAGCTGTAAATATTACTTATTCTACTGCATATACTTATGGAACAAAAATATGGGTTGACTGGAATAATGACTTAGATTTTATTGATGCTGGCGAACTTGTATATACCGGTATTTCTACTAACACAAATCCAACTACTCTGAATGCTACATTTAACATTCCTGGAGCAACTGCTAATGGAAATTACCGTATGCGTATTGGTGGAACTGATAATGACGCGGGTCCTGATTCTCCTTGTTACACTGGAGCTTATGGTACGTTTGAAGACTATACACTTCAAGTAACAGCAGCTCCTTCTTGTCCTACACCATCTGCT
>JBBQCZ010000127.1:0-11683 GCA_038319215.1 Bacteroidales bacterium
TTTCTCTTTCTTTTTCCATGTAAGCACCACGCACAAACTTAATCCCAAGTTTAAAATTTTCGCGTTTTGCCATATCAATAATAAAATTCAGATAATCCAGCCTATCTTTTCGATACATTTGAAGGGTAGTAAATACAATTGCTTTTTCGCGATTATATTTCTGCATAAATTCAAGTAGAACATTGTCAATTCTTTCCTGATACATAAAGTCCTCAGCATCTACAAGTACCGAAATGTTGTTTTGTGCAGCATAAGCAAAAATGTCGTCCAATCGTAGTTTGTAATCACTAATGGCAGGATGATTTTCGTTTGTGTCGTTTTGGAGATATTCCGCATTTATCAGACCAGTAGGCTTAAAAACCGCAAATGGAATATTCTTATTTTTTGCAGCCAAGTCAATCACCTTTTTAACTTCCTTAATTAGATTGTCAAATGCTTCATTATCAGAAACTCCCTCAATTGAATAATCGGGAATTGTTTTTACATTATATTTTCCAATTTTATCAGAAACTTTCAAAACTTCATCTAAATTCTCTCCGCCACAAAACTGCTTAAACATAAAATTTGTAAATGGCTTAATAGGAATATGCAAAGCCAAAGCAATGTTTAAAAAGAACTTGCCCGCACTCACCATAAAGGGTTTTGTAATGATTTTATAAACAAACAGAGATGATTTTAACTCTTTTTTGCTCTTGTATGCGTAAGCTGTTTTAGTGTTTGAGAAATCCATATAGTTATTATTTTTTATTGAAAACAGTAAAGTATGGTAATTTGTTTTGTAGTAAAACAGTTTTAGTTTAGATGGATGCTGTTTGAGATAATCATATGCATTTACATAAAGAAAATTGTTGATAATTAAGTCTTTAGTTTTCGGTAACAAGGGATTTGAATAGCATTTATTTTGTATCCAAACTTGTATTTTCCTTTATTGTAATAGGTGAAACACTATTTCACAAACTCAATATATTTTTCATCACAGTCGATAAAATATTGATATTCATTTAGTGAATTGCCATAGTTTTGGATTAAGATTGTGTTTCCTTCAATTTGTCCACTTACGGTTTTTGGTTCATTATTGCCGATTGGACCGTCAAAAGTGATATAAATCGCATCCGTTTCTTCGATAATGGCTTCTCCTTCTTGGTCGTGGTGTTCGCCAGTTAAATAGTATCTGTAGCCTTTATCTTCTTTAGTTAGAGTAATAGTTAAATTACATCCGTCTCCATCTAAGTTCGACTTATAAACTCCAGAATAATCTGTAGAACCTGTGGTTTCAGTTTTTGTTTCATCTGATACTTTTTGTGTTTTGTTTTGTTGATTTCCATTACAGCCAATCAATAATCCCATTGATAAAATAATAGTTAAGTAAAGAAAATTGTTGTTTTTCATTTTGCGATTAATTTTAAATTAATAATTTGTCTAGTTTTATCCACTAATTCGTAGATTTTTTATGATAATCTTTTTTGTAATTTTAGTTCTTAAAGATAATGCTTAATTATCATTCTAAATATGTTTTTGTTTTAATATTTATAAATAAAAAGTATAAATATAGTACGGTCTTATGATGAAAACTTAAGCTTGCATTATTTAATTATATTATGTGATTTTGTAAAAGCTAATATAATAACTGTAAAATGATTAAATGACGTATAATAGACAATATAATAGCCGATATATGATACCAGAACTTTTAAATTATTACGAAATTGCTGAGAAAATCGCTAGTGATGTTAAAGAACTTCGCTTGCGCGAAAATCTTACTCAACAAGCTTTGGCGAGGAAATCTGGAGTAAGTCTAGGTTCATTAAAAAGATTCGAAACTACTTATGAGATTTCGTTGAAAAATTTGATACAACTCGCCTTAACTTTAGGTATTCAAACTAATTTAGTTAATGTATTTAATATTCCCGAGCCTCAAACTATTAATGAAGTAATTAAAGAAAAGAAGAGACTTGCGAAGCGTCGTAAACGGGGTCGTAAAAATGATTAGTCTTTTTGTTTCTGCTCTAAAACTTCTTCTCGCTCGCCACATTTCGCAAACTATACTGTAAGCCAAACGTAATTGCTTGAACTGTCAGAAATTTGATTCGTAAAACTGCCGTTTACCAATATCCCAGCAAATGCTAAAATTTCTTTTTCATGGTCTGACAATTTATCCTATAAAGAAATTTGATTAATTAAATATAGTAAATTTTTAAGCTATCTAGTTGTTTCAAATCAACAGCATTCAGTTAATAAATAAGAAATAAGCTTAGCACATTACTGACGCTATAGATTAATTTCGCATTATTCAAAACAATTCATTATCTTTCAAATTATGAAAAAACCCGCACTCATAATATTTTTATTCTTTGTTTTTGCAGCAACAGCTATTGCTCAGAATTTAGATATTGATTTACTCCGTGATATAAACACAAATCGCAATAAGTCGCTGGATCCTACTTTTAAATTAATTACAAATTCTGCAAGTCCGTTAAGCATTGCTACACCAATAATTATTTATTCGGTTGGTTTTTTGAAAAAAGATATATCATTGAAACAGAAAGGATTATTTATTGGCGAAAGCATTTTGGGAGCAGCAATAATTACTACCGCTTTAAAATACAGCATTAATCGCGACCGACCTTTCGAGACATATCCATTTATCCAACAAGAAACGTCAGCTGGTAGTCCGTCATTTCCGTCAGGTCACACTTCTGATGCTTTTTCGACCGCAACGTCTTTAAGCATTGCTTTTCCGAAATGGTATGTAATTGCACCATCTTATTTGTGGGCTGGAGCAGTTGGTTATTCTCGCATGCATCTAGGAGTTCATTATCCTAGCGATGTATTTGTAGGTGCAATTATCGGTGCTGGAAGCGCATACCTTTGCTATACATTGAATTGCTGGATTACAAAAAAGAGAGATGCTAAAACGCAATAGTATGTATTTTAAAAATCCCGCAATTTCAAAATTGCAGGATTTTTTAATAAATTATAATGTCGTGTTTTTAGAACTGAGCGATTTTTCCAAATTTTGCTAATGAAGGAGAAGAACCGTCTTCCCAAGCAACGATTGCACCATCAGCTTTAATTTCTTTTACTGTACCAACATAATATTTGTCAGAAGTCCAAACTGCTAAAACCTTTTCTCCCACTTTTATTTCGTCTTTTGTCAAAACTTTTCTTAATTTATCACTAGTAAGATTTCCTTGTGAACCATCAGAATATTTTACAGCGTAAATACCATCTGTAAACGAAACTATTTCTGCCTCATACCAAGATGTTGACCAAGAAGCACATACGGTTTCGCCAACCATGAAATTGCCAGCAGGTGGAGCTGTAACAGTAAATGTTACTGACGCAACTTCTTTTCCATTATTATCAGAAGTGTGTAGTCTAAAATCCCATTTTCCAGGTTTCATAGGAGCCTTAAAAGTCATTGTTCCTTCAGTTTTGCTGTTAAGATATTGATAATCTACGTCATGTGTGTCGTTTTTAGATTCGTCACCATGTTCAATATCAGATGGAATAATTCCAACCCAAGCGCCAGAAGCAAAGTCGCTACTTTTAGCTTCAAATGTTAAAATAATAGTCTCTCCAGGTTTTACTTCATTTTTGTCAATGCTTAATGATGCCTTTCCTTGGTCGGTAGTTTCACTTGTTTTTGGACTTCCGCCACAACTAAATAACAAAACTGTAACTAAACCTAAACTTAGTAAATTTAAAATCTTTTTCATAGTAGTTAAATTAAAAATTAGTGAATATTAAAAATGAAAATTTATAAAAAAATAAAAATATAAATAATTTTGTATTTAGTTAATAATATTGTTTGCTCAATATGTAATTTAGAAAGAATCAAAATAACAACAAGAAAAGACTTACGAGTAAACAAAAATAATTAAGGACTCTTGTTATGTCCTAATTCCAAAAATTAACCAGAAACTCAAACAAGAATAATTTCAAATAGCAATTAGATTGAATCCTTCCAACTCAACACCATTCCGTTAATAACTAATCCAATTTTTCCTTAAATCAGAAATTACAAAATACTAATTTCGCAAAAACAAATTAAAATTGTGAGCAGTCCACTAAAAAAACTAGCAGGGCAAACAGCCATTTATGGAATGAGCAGCATTGTTGGTCGTTTACTAAACTACCTGCTTGTGCCGTTATACACTCGCATGTTTCCAACTGAGGTTTACGGAATTGTAACGGAATTGTACGCTTATGTTACTTTTTTGCTTATTCTTCTCACTTACGGAATGGAAACTGGTTTTTTTAGATTTGCTCAGGATAAGAGCATTTTTGATAAAGCTTATTCTTCAATTTTAACTGCTCTGGGCTTATCCTCAACAGTATTTATAGTTTTATTACTGATTTTTGTAAAGCCAATAGCGGGAGTCATGCAATATCAGGCGCATCCCGAATATATTCTTTGGATGGGAATTATTGTCGCTGTCGATGCATTTATTTCTATTCCGTTTGCTAAACTGCGACTTCAAAACAAAGCTCTCAAATTTGCAACTATAAAATTGATAAATATTGGAGTTACAATAGGATTAAATCTATATTTTTTAATTCTGTGCCCAAAACTTGCTGTTTCAAATCCCGATTCAGTCCTACTTTCTATTTATTCTGCCAATATTGGTGTTGGTTATGTTTTTATTTCAAATCTAATAGCCAATGTATTAACATTATTGATTCTTCTGCCTGAGATTTTTAATGTAAAATTCAGCTTCGATAAAGTCCTAATCAAAAAGATTATTATTTATTCGTTGCCGCTACTTGTTGCTGGTTTTGCAGGTATGATAAATGAAACTTTAGATCGTGCAATTTTAAAATATCTAACTCCCGAAAGCATGAATCCTATGGCGCAACTTGGGATTTACGGGGCGAATTACAAACTTGCAATTTTAATGACTTTGTTTATTCAAATGTTTAGATATGCTGCTGAGCCTTTCTTTTTTAGCAATAAAAACGAAGCTAATGCAAAAGATCTTTATGCAAAAGCGACCAAATATTTTATTATTTGTGGACTGTTAATTTTCCTCGGCGTAATGTTCTACATTGATTTTATCAAGTATTTTATCGACAAGAGTTATTACGAAGGACTAAAGGTTGTCCCAATTTTATTGCTTGCAAATTTATTCCTTGGAATTTTCTTCAACTTTTCTATTTGGTACAAGCTCAACGACATGACCCGATATGGCGCTTATCTTGCTATTTTTGGTGCCATAATTACCATTGTGCTTAATGTTGTTCTGGTTCCACTTTATGGATATGTTGGCTCGGCTTGGGCAACATTAATTTGTTATTTCTGTATGATGGTTCTTTCATTTTATTGGGGACAGAAATACTACAAAGTTCCTTATGAACTGCTTAACGCAGGATTTTATTTCTCACTTGCATTTATCTTATACATAGCAAGTATTTATCTCAGACCCGAAAGTCAGGCTTTGGTTTATTTGCTAAACACTGGCTTACTTTCTGTTTTTGTTGCAGTTTTTGTGATTAAAGAAAAGGCTTGGAGATTGATGAGGAGATAAAATAAATTACCAATTAAACCTGTTTAAATATTATTAGCTTTGTGATCAAATATGAAAATAATATTATTTGTAATAATTGTTTTAGCCTTTTTAACATCTTGTAAAAAAGAGGTAAATCTTGATGATTTAAAGGCTCCAGCTGTTCCTGAGGGACGTCGATTAAGGGCAATCATGGAAGACCGATATTCGGATGAAAGTATTATTCTCGGTATTACTTGTGGAATATGGGCTTTTAACACACCTTATGAAGTGGTTGTGGACAGAGAATTTAATTATGTGACACCCGAAAACGATTTCAAACAATCGACAATTCATCCTGATAACACAGAGTGGAATTTTGAAAATGCCTATAAGTGGATTGACCACATTCATCAAAACAATCAGATTCTCAGGATACATTGTCCAATAGGACCACAGGTTTCAGACTGGACACAAAAAGACAAACGAACGGCTGAGGAATTAGAACTAAATCTAACAGATTTTTTAACTGCTGTTTGTACAACTTTTAATGGCGTGCAAGGAGTTGTTTATATGGATGTTGTAAACGAAACTATCATTAATGGCGAATGGTTTGGCCCAAAAATAGGATCAGGTCCAAGAATTTGGGAAAATCCATGGACAATTATTGGCGTTGACGAAAACGATGTAAACAAAACGCCGCTCTATATCAGTAAGGCATTCGAAATTACAAATGAATTAGCTCCAGACATTAAGCAAATTTATAATCATCACGAAGGTCCAGAAAATACAGAATCATGGAACCTGATTAAACAAACAGTTCTGTATCTTAAAGCTAAGGGTTTGAGGGTTGATGCGATAGGTTGGCAGGCGCATGTCGATAATGGATGGGCAACAGAAGAAAATTTGAATGCTTTACGCGATTTGATAGACTGGACTCAAAATAATGGGATGGAATTTCATGTGACAGAAGCAAGTAGTTTTATAAAGGAAAAACTTAGTGATGAAGAATTAGAATTGCAGGCTGAAACTTATAGTAAAATTCTTGAAGTCCTTTTGGCGAAAAGATCAAATGGAAAAGTAGGCTGGAACACATGGCATTTAACAGATTTGTACACTTACCGTAGCGAATACTATCCTTCAATTTTTGATGAAAATTGCGAAGCGAAACCTGCTTATTATGCAATTCAAAATTTGCTTGAGACCTATACTCAAAAATAGGCTGCTAAAATTATCACTAATTTTTAACAGCCTTTAATATTTGGATTCTTTATCTTTCGAATTAAATAAAAAGTGGTGAATATTGTTAATTAAAATCGATAACCTACAGTTGCCTGATACCAAGCATTTTTGTAGCCATAATTACCATTGTGCTTAATGTTGTTCTGGTTCCACTTTATGGATATGTTGGCTCGGCTTGGGCAACATTAATTTGTTATTTCTGCATGATGGTTCTTTCATTTTATTGGGGACAGAAATACTACAAAGTTCCTTATGAATTGCTTAACGCAGGATTTTATTTCGCACTCGCATTTATCTTATACATTGCAAGTATTTATCTCAGACCCGAAAGTCAGGCTTTGGTTTATTTGCTAAACACTGGCTTGCTTTCTGTTTTTGTTGCAGTCTTTGTGATTAAAGAAAAGGCTTGGAGATTGGTTCGGAGGTAGAATAAAGGTTTGCAAATAATATCAGATAGTCATAAACCAAAAAAAGCTTGTCTGAATTAACAGGCAAGCTTAATAGGTTTAATCGACTTGTATTTGATTACTTCTAAGGAATAATATCAATTATAACTGTTCGATTATAAAAACGTTCTTCGGGAAGTTTGTTTTCAAACGGAGCATATTCTAATTGCTCACCAAAAGATTTGACATCTAAGATAACATCAGTACGGCCAAGCTTATTAAGCCCTGCCTGTAGGATATCTTTAACATTGTTAGCTCTGTCTTTTGATAATTGTTCGTTATAGCTAGTACTACCGGTAATATCTGTATATCCTGAAATGATTACATGACTATTTTTGGGTATTTTAGGAATAATGACTTCAGTTAAATATTTTTCGTAAAGATTTATTGCATTGTAAGAATCGAAACCATATATGATACTAAATCTCATCATTTCATCCACTTCTGAGGCAGTCCACAAAACCATGTGTACCACAGTGTCTTTTTCGATTTTAACTCCGTCTTTTGTTTCCCCAATCATTTTAATTGAAACGTCCGATTCGGGAATTTCTCCTAAAATACTTTTGCCTGGAATGCTAACCTCTGATACTGTATATGGTCCGAAAAGTTTAGTTTCGCCATTATTGTTTTTTGTTACGAGTGACCATGACTCAAAAATCTCAGAAGCATTTTCGACTGTAAAATCTACATAGCTATCTAGCGGAGCTTCTTGCAATGTATGTAAAACAACCGGTTTAAGAGGAGCGTCAGAACCCGCTTGGAATTCCATCAATATTTCGGGTGAATTGCTTTCAATAGTAACTCTACGATCTCCCTGTCTTAGCATATCCAAATCCATATCTGCTCCGGGTTTTTCAGAAGGAAGTTTAGGTTTGTCTCGTCCTTCGATTGCAATTCGAGATGGATTTATTTCCCAGATATCGCACAAATAGCTTTTTACAGAATTTGCCAATATAACACCTTCTTCATGTCCCTTTTCGGATGACCCTACTAATGTGATTTTCGAATTAGGATTCTTTAACATTCTGTCTCCCAAAATATTCATAATGTTATAATAAGCTACCATCTGTCTTTTAGACCTTCCTGAGTTGTACTTTGGAGTAAAGATTTCAAGATTCTCTTCACTAAACTCTTTAGTCTGTGATTTTTCAAGAAGTACATATCTTTCAGGTATTGCTGTTGAGCCTAGATCGAAGAAAATATAATTTCTAATTGGGAATGTCTCCCTTACTCTTCTTTCAGTTGGAATATTTTCCGGTGAGTAAACATAAAAATTAACATCAGGTACTATGATTTCCTCCTCTTTATTTTTCAATAAATTAAAAGAGTAAATATCATCTCCACCTTCTCCGTCGCTTCTGTCAGAAGAAAAATATCCAGTAGTCAGCTTATCATTTACAATTACTGCAAAATCATCACTTGTTGTATTCAACGGATAACCAGCATTTGACACTTGGGTATATCCGGTTTCATCCATCAAACAGATAAAAACATCTAAACCACCCAGTCCAAATAATCCGTTTGATGAGAAAAACAGAATATTATTTTCTTCCTCATAGAAAGGAAACACTTCGTCACCTTCGGTATTTACATTATTACCAAGATTTTCTGCTTTTCCCCAAATGCCATTTTGATCTTTCGACACTGTATAAATATCAGCACCGCCAAATCCACCTGGCATATTGCTAGTGAAATACATTGTTTTACCATCTGCCGAGAGACAAGGATGTCCCACGGAGTATGATTTATCATTAAGATAAAATGGTGTTGGATCTGTCCACTTTTCATCAACAAATTCGGAGAAATAAATTTGTAATTCAACAATATTGTCAGATGACTTATCCTTTTCTTTATTTTTTGTGAAAGCCATAAATTTGCCATCTTTACTAAAGCTTGCAGGACCGACATTGTACTTCTCGTTCAGGTTTTTATTAAATACATGTGAATCTTTTAACTGATTATTTTCAACTTCTGCTATATAAAGATTATAGAATGGTTTTCCAGTCCAGTTGCTCTTTTTTGCAAAGGGTTTTCCACTTTTTCTGTTCGATGAAAAGACAATAGAATTATTATAATATGTAGGACCAAAATCAGAAGCGGCAGCATTAAATGATTGTTTTTTGATTTCATATATGCCCTTATCTAATATCATGTCGGAGTGCTTAGAGTTATTTTTAATATAACTTTTTGCCCTAAGATCATTCGGCTCCATTTGAGCGAATTTGTCCATCCACATTCTAGAATCGTCGTATAAGCCACTGCTTTTTAAAACCTGAGCATAATTATAGAAATCGATAGCTGTTGCTGCTGCAGAATTCTTTACAATTTTTAGATACTCTGCTTTTGCCTCGCTGTTCATATCGAGTTTGTAATAACTATCGGCTAATCTGCTCTGTCCGGTGGGCGTCAGTTCTTTTGTGCCCTCGTAATAGTGTATAGCTTTGATGAAGGAATATGTGAAATAGCTTTTATCTCCGCGTATTTCCCTATTTGTTTTTACTTGCCCTGTGAGATTAAGGCCTAAGGCCATTAATACTATGAGCGGAATAATTATTTTTTTCATTCTCTTGGTTTTTAGGTTAAAAATTTCTTGGTGTATGAATTTGCTTGTCACCGTTTCTAATAAAATCATATCTGAAAACAATTTCGTGACTTCCGGAGTTATAGGTGCCTGTTTTTAGTCCATAAGACCAATCGTATGAATAGCCGAGATACATCTGACCAGTAATATTAAAGCCTGCTAAAACGCCTACAGCATCTCCGCTACGCCACATCGCACCCAAAGAAACTCGATCCATTAAAACAAAAGAAGCTGTTAAATCAGCCTGAAAAGGCGCAGCAGCGGTTAGTTTGAAGAGAGTAGTCGGTTTAAAATCCAAATTGTCGCTTAATTTTATAAGAGCACCAGCAATTAAGAAGTAATGCAATTGCTCTTTTCCTATCAGAATGTTTTCGGTATCTGGATTAACCAAAGAGAAGCTATTTTGTAATAGATTTGTTGTTGAAATACCAGCATAGAAATTTTCCATGTGATAATAAGCTCCTATACCGAAATTTGGTGTAATAGTATTAGAGATGTTTGTTGAGAAAGTTGGATCAATTTGCTGATCAAGTTCCAAATCTGTTAAAGAAGCCTGAAAAATATTGGCTCCGGCACTTAAGCCAAGTGATAATTTGGATTTTGGACTTAGCTGCATGATAAAAGCATAATCGAAAAAAATTGATGTAGTATTTATTGGCCCGATTCTGTCGTTGCTGAGAGATAAGCCAACCCCAACGTGTTCGTTTCTTAAAGGAGTATGCAAACTAATTGTTTGATTTAATGGAGCTCCTTCAAAACCCACCCATTGCGAGCGATGCAAAGCTGTTATTGTTAGCGCATCGCGGCTACCGGCATAAGCCGGATTTACCACGAGAGTGTTGTACATATAATGCGTGTACATCGGATTTTGCTGAGCACTCAGAACAGTTGCCATAAAGACAAATACTGCGGCTATTGCTATTTTTAAAACTGTTTTCATATTTTTATTTTTTTAGTTACTTAATTTGAATTATCTATTTAGATAAATTGTCCCCTTATATTCATCTGTACCATTTCCTAAATCAAGAACATAGAAATAGGTACCTATAGGTAAATCTTCGCCGCCAACACGTAGTCCAAACATCGATTTCCCATCCCATTCGTTGTTATATGGAGACGCTTCAAAGACTTTGTTTCCCCAACGATTATATATTACAATAGTGTTTTTCGGATAATGTGAAATACCAGTTATTACAAATAAATCGTTTATGTTGTCGCCATTAGGTGAAAAACCTTCAGGAATTTTAAATAAGATTTCTTGGCATTGATGTGTTGTGACAAGAACATTATATGGTTCTGAGCTGCAGCCATTTTTGGTAACAACTAATACGTATGTGCCAGAATCACTTATTTCAGCATCTTGAATTTCAGAAATCTGATTGGTTGACAAATATCCGTCAGAATTTGACCACTCATATGTTGCTCCCACTACAGTGTTCGCAGTTAGAATAATTGAACTACCGAAGCATACAGGCGAATTTGTTGTTGCCATAGCTATAGGTAATGAATCAATTACAAGCGAAGCGCTAATAGAAGTTACATTTAGCAAGCATAATCCAGAGATTACAACATTATAGTTATCCGATTCATCCGCAAAAGTAGCAGGATTGATTATCAGACTTGCAGTAGTTGCACCTGAAATATTTAATCCGTCTGTTAAATTTACTGATCCTATTCTCCATTGGTAAGTAAGACCTGTTCCTGTGGCGCTTACTGTAAAGTTAGCCAAAGCACCTTCGCAAACTGTTTGATCTACTGGCTGCAAGGTAATCACAGGAGCTACGCCAAAACTTAATTCAACATTGTTTGAAATTGCATCAGGTAAACATGTACCAGAAACAACAACATTATAATTTAATGCGAGGTCAGTTAAACTTGTTGGATCAATAGTTAATGTGTTTGTTGTAGCACCTGAAATTGTTGCGCCA
>JBBQCZ010000128.1:0-11668 GCA_038319215.1 Bacteroidales bacterium
AATGTATTCATATCAACTGTTATTTTTTAACGATTTTTTTATTTAAAATGATTCTGTCTGAAACAATTCTAATATGATAAACAGATGGCTTAAGATGATTTAAATTAATTGTAAATACATTTGTCCCAGTTGTCGTGTTAATGTTTTCTTCATAAATTATCTGTCCTAACTGATCTGAAATTTGCATTATAGCTGATTCTTGATCAAAATTTAACAATTCGATTGAAATTATATCGTTAAATGGATTAGGATAAACAATTAGTTCAGGAGTTTTTAATTCATTAGAACACTTAATATTTATTGGTCTGTAGCTAGTTGTTTTTCCGTCAAAATCAACTTGTGTTAAGCGATAATATGAATTAGAAGAAGCATATTTGTCGGTAGTGTCATAATAATTAATAGTATTAGAATTCCCAGACCCAACAACATTAGATACAAATGTAAAATCTTTCATATTCTCGGATTTTTCAATAATGAAATGGTCATTATTTATTTCACTAGTTGTTGTCCATGAAAGTAGAACTTCTCCGTTATTACATTGGCCATTGAATTCCACTAATTCAACAGGAAGAGGGTTGATATCGTTTTTTGATCCGAATGTCACAAAAGTTTGATTTTTCGCACCATAAAATGGAACAACTGCACAAGTTATATACCCTTGATTATGAACTCCAGTAACAGTTCCGCCGGCATCACGCCACAAGGACCCTGACCAATACGCAACCGATAAATCAGATGATACAAAAATATTATTTCCATCACATAAACTATGAACACAAACATCTCCATTTGCATGAGCATTGTCATACCAATAAAGTGTAAAGTTCGACAGGTTTTCTTCAGCACTGATTATCCAATTTTCACGATCGCTAACATGATGTAAAGTAGCGTCCATATTTCCGCCATGTTCCCACCAATCAGGCATTCCAGTATTTGAGAAATTATACTCAACAGAAGTTGTAGTAGCAGCATCAGGAGTTGCACCGATAGCCCCCAAAACAACATAGTCTGAAGCTCCGTCGCCTAAATCTCTACTTACAACATCACCTGTAGGGAAAATAAATGCTGACGAACCAGTTTTTATTACTGCACCATTAACAAAACTGTTGTTAGACGAAACCGCAGCTGTTGCTGAATTTCCGAATGTTAAAGATCCAGTGCCAGAATAATAAACAATACCATCGGTGAAAGTTGCAAGTCCATTAATTGTCATTGGTGTCGTAACTGCTATATTCGCATTACCAGCAGAAGTATTGTTGAATGTTACCTTATAAAAGTTACTTCCACCTGTATTAATAGTCTGTAATTGGGGACCATTGAATGAAACAGTTCCAGTACTGGCAGTGAAAGCCCCAGTGTTTATCCAATTACCCTTAACAATAATATCACGGTTTGCGGTGATGTTATTGTGCAGTTCAACATTCCAAAAATTAACTGAGGTGTTGGTGGAAAAATTAGGTGTATAACCATAACTACTATCATACCAATCTATTGTACCACCTGTTACATTCCAAGAGGCAACTATATCATGACTACCTGTTAAAAAATCGCCGCCGATTCTTAAGGTTCCGCCAGTCATATTCATATTGATACCTTTTGGTGCTCCATCCCAGTCCATTGCATAAAACTCTTTATCAACTTCTACAATACCAGAGCCTGAAATATTTAAATTTCCATTATCAAACATCAAACAATGTTCTACATGAAAAGTCCCATTCGAAACATTCAAATTTCCAGCTCCATATACATTAACACGGTGATTTATATTCGTCGTTTGTATTGTTCCACCACCATCAACAGTTATATTTGCGTTTACCCCGTTAATTAGATCCCAGTTACCGTCAGCACTAGTAATAGTTGTAATTCTTCCGCCATCTTTATATGTTCCGCTATTAACTCGCAAAGATGTGGTGTTAACGTTAATAGATGGAATAACGGTATTAGATGCTGTGCTTTTATTTACATTAAGTTGGTAAAATGTTGTAGCAACAGAACCTCCGATTGATGAATTTGAGGCGCCTTTAAAGGTGACAGTTCCTGTGCTTGAAACAAAAGTTCCTGAATTATTCCAGTTACGGTTTACTTCAATTGTTGAAGATGCACCAAGTGTTAGCCCCGATCCAATATTCAAATCTTGACAATATACTGTTGAACTTCCTACAGTTACTGCATTTGTAGTGGCACATGTTCCAGAATAGGATTGAATAAATACATTGCTGCTTGCAGACGGTAATAAAGTTGCAACCGAATATGCGCTTCCATCATAATAGATCCAGTTTGCAGGAGTATTCCACGAGTTAGAAATCTCTCCAGACCAGAGATAATCTCCAGCACCTAATCCTGTTGGAGCAGTAGGAGTTTGTACTGTAACCACCCACAAACCTGTTGACTGAGTAAATGTAGTGTTACAAGTTGCATCTTTTGCCCAACGAGTATAAGTCGTTGTTGCTGTTAATCCAGCAGGTGGGTCATAAGTTGCAGAGTTTGATGAACCAATAGCAGTCCCATTTGCTCTCCATTCGTAAGTTATGGAATTGTCGCCACCACTAGCAGCAGTTGTACTCCCAATTAATGCAGGATTGCCGTTGTAGCAAATAGTTTCGCCGGTAGTATTGATAGCACCTGGAGTGAAATTAGGTCGAATAGTTACAGCTGCAGAACCTTGAGTTCCCCAGCAACCTGCTGCTGATTGAGATCTAAAATAATATGTTCCACTTGCAGAAACTGTTTGTGAAGCAGAAGCTGTTGCAGTGCTTGTTCCACCGCTTGTTGTTCCTTGCCAGTAAATTGTTCCACCTGTTCCGCCGCTTGCGGTTAAAGTTGTGCTACCGCAATAAGTGCCACCGCCACTAACTGTGACCACGCTTGGTACAGCGTTAATAGTTACAGTAGCAGAACCTTCTGTTCCCCAACAACCTGCTGCAGAACGAGATCTAAAATAATATGTTCCACTCGCAGAAACTGTTTGTGAAGCAGAAGCTGTTGCAGTACTTGTACCGCCGCTTGTTGTATTTTGCCAGTAAATCGTTCCACCTGTTCCACCGCTTGCGGTTAATGTTGTACTACCGCAATAGGTGCCAGCACCACTAACTGTAACAGCACTTGGTGGTGTGTTTACAGTTACTGTTACCGGTGTGCGAGTAGAACTCGTGCATCCTCCGCCACCACCTGTTGAATAAAATGTCTGAAAGGTATAGTCATAGTTCGGGTATGAACTGCAATCGCTATTAGCATATACCATACCATTTGCATAGCCATTATTCAGATCACCTGCAACACCAGCATCGGGTGAACCAGTAAAGGTAAGATAATATGTTGCACCGGGAGTTACGCTTACAGACGACCATGTAACAGTTGCCCATGCATTAGCAGAAGCAGATACCGTCCCTTGCGCCAGCACACCACTACCTCCCGGACCAGTACATAGCTGTATTGTCAAAGTGGTTGCACCTAACATATAAACAGCCGCTCCGGAACAATTACTTTGAGATGGTATGAATGACTGCGAAACGCATCCCTGAGAAAAGTTGGCCATAAGTGTATTATTAGTATAATCAGCTTGATCTACTACATTACTGCCACCTCCTGCCGCTTGTGCCTCAGCATAATATGTTGTAGTTGCCCCAGGTGTTACAGAATAATTCGCTCCACTAGCACTGAAACCAAGCTCTGTTCCGCCTGTAGAAGCAGTCCACCAAAATATTGTATTACCTGCTGATGTCGCATTTAGATTACTTGAACTCCCAGCGCAAATTGTAGCAGGAGTAGCTGTTACAGATGTTGGTGCTGCCGGTAGAGCATTTACATAAGTTGAAACTGTGTTTGAATACACCGTACTACAAGCATTAGAGTATACTGCTCTGACATTTAAGGTGTGCCCTGGATTGTTTGAAGACCAAGTATATGGATTTGATATTTGCCAAGATCCTGACCATCCGCCACCATCCCAATTATACTCCAAATATGCAAAATTAGTTCCTCCAGTTGCAGTATAGGTAACATTTGATCCATTACAAATTGTGTTTGCACTTACTGCTAATGTGCCAGCCGTAGGTGGAGCACAAATACATGACAAACTAAGGTTAAATCCGGCTCCAACAACTGAACCATCAGACGTAAACTTTACTGTTAATGGGCCTGAAATAGAGGTTGTTGGCGGAACTGTACCCGTACTTGTTACACCCGACCACAATAATGTTCCACCTGTCCCAACTCCATCATAAATATATAAATAATCGCAGCAAGTTTCACCTGCAATTGTTCCAGAAACTCGCATCAAATTACCTGCTGTAGGTGTTAAAACAGTATAGCCATTCCAACTAGTACCATAATCTCCAGAAGAACCACCGGCATCATATAAATTGCCGGAACAAACATTATAGCTGTTATTACTAGAAGAAGGAACTACAAGTATAGGTCCCGAAATACTAACATTAATAGACGCACCTCCCGTATTTTCTCTCTGATCAGCTAAAAGGTATGAACTACCACTTAAAAACACAGTATATGTTCCAGAATGTGTTGTATTATCCCAAGAATTCACCGGCCATGTAATTCCACCATCAAAACTAAGTCTGATACCATCATCGGAACTGTATGTTACATCATAATATCCAGCTGTAAAATTATAATTCATCATGCTTCGTGTACTAAAATAATCATAGGGCATTCCCAAACAATTTGTAGTCGGAGCTCCAGAACTCCATTGACAATTTAAATTATTCCAGGTATTGGTAACACCCGTAATTTGACCATAAAACGAATTCAAATCCTGACCGTTATACCCATAAGTATTCCAAACACTTGATCCATATGTAGGTGCTCCTGTATTACAGACAAGTGTAATTGTTACGTTTATTCCAGCTCCTCCACCATTTTCTCGATGGTCGGCAATAATGTTGGTACTGCCATTCAAATAAATATAAGCTGTACCACTATGAGTAGTATTATCCCAAGCATTAACAATATTCCATGATGAGCCTCCATCGGTACTTATTCTGACACCATCATCCGTACTATAATATATTGCATATATACCTGGTGAAAAGGTATAATTCATCAAGTGACGGGTACTAAATAAATCAACATTCGTAGTGCCACATTCGCAAACAGCCCCACCAGCTCCCCATTGGCCATTCAAATTATTCCATGTCTGGGTTACTCCACTAATTCGTCCTTTGTATGTGTTTAAGTCTTGTCCATTATATCCGTAGCTTAGCCAGGAATTTGTGCCATATACTCCTTGTGAGGAAGGGGTGCAGGGCAAACTCACTAATTGTATGGTAACTGTCATACAAGATGACTGTGTGGTACAAGAATATCTATTTAGTACAGAATATAAATTGCCTCCTGGTGAAGTAAACTGCACGGATGCAGCAGAACCAGAACAAGCAGGTCCGTTATCATCATTATATGCAACATAAGTACAACCTGTTGTATAAATTGATAGCTGAGTGTCAAAACTTGCCCCACATGAAGAAACTAAATATACAGCCCCAGCAACAGTATTATTGATTGTTGATCGTTCACCACCAAACTGACACGTTGTAATATTTGCAGATTGACCAGCAGTCCAACCAGCAACGTTAATAGAACCGTAATCCGTTGCTGAACAAGGACATTGTGCTAACAGATTGCTATTGAAAAATAACATTATGCTTACAAATAAAATCAAATAACCACATTTTGTACTAATCAATTTTTTCAGTTGCACTAAATTTGTGTAAAATCTTTCCATAATATAATGTTCTAATTAATGTCAATTTTATTTTTTGGTAACGTAAAGGTAATCAGACAGTTGTTGAAAATTTTGTGTGAATCAGAATTCGGTTAGTTTCGGTCAGAATTCGGTCGATTTTAGCAGAATTCGGTTATGGCTTAACCTGTATTATTGAATAAATTGGCAGACCCTAATACGATTTAAGGTGTTAGATTAAAAGTAGTTAGTCAAGATTTTTTTTAACCGTATTTTAACTTTTAGCACGAGAAAAAAAGTATATCTTTGTTTCAAACTTTACAATAGTGATATTTTTTAGATTAGTAGGCGATAGTATTAAATTTGCTTTTTCTTCATTGATAACCAATAAACTGAGGACTTTTTTGTCGTTGTTGGGAATTACTATTGGCATTTTTAGCATAATTTCGGTTATGACTACGATCGATTCGCTCGAGCGTTCTATTCGCGATAACGTTAGCTCATTAGGAAATAACACTATTTATATTCAAAAATGGCCATGGACGTTTGGACCCGACTACCCGTGGTGGAAGTATATAAATCGCCCGTTACCTACTTTGGAAGAAGCTGAAAAAATTAGACAACAATCTGTTTATGCTGATAAAGTCGCTTTTGCTGCACAAACTCAAAAAACTGTCGAATTCGAGGATAAATCAGTTGCCAATATTGGTATCTTGATGGTTTCACATGACTATGACCAAATTCGTGAGTTTAATATTGAGAAAGGTCGGTACTTTTCTCCTATGGAATCAAACAACGGCAGAAATGTTGCTGTAATTGGACCTGTTCTAGCAGAAAATCTTTTCGGAACTTCTGATGTCTTAGGGAAAGATATAAAAATGAATGGAAGAAAATTGTCAATAATTGGTATTTTTAAGAAAGAAGGAGAGGATATGTTCAATAATAGTATGGACGAAATGGTTCTTATTCCTGTTAACTTTGGTCGCACAATGTTTGATATTAAAAGCGATGCTCTAAATCCATTTATTACGGTGTCGGCTAAAGAAAATGTAAATAATGAGCAGCTTATTGATGAACTTTCAATAATAATGAGAACGATCCGCAGACTTAAACCTATGGAGGAAGATGATTTTGCTCTTAATCAGGCTAGTATGATTTCAAAAGGACTTGATAGTATATTTAGCATAATTGACATCGCAGGAATAATTATAGGCGGATTTGCCATTTTAGTCGGAGGTTTTGGAATCGCTAATATTATGTTTGTTTCTGTAAAAGAGAGAACTAAAGAAATTGGAATCCAAAAAGCTATTGGCGCAAAATCATATTTAATATTAATTCAGTTTCTTACAGAAGCTACAGTTTTGAGTCTGGTAGGAGGGATTGTCGGATTAATTCTAGTCTGGCTGTTAACTCTACTTGCAACAAGTGTTACACCCATGACATTTGCTCTAAGTCTCGGAAATATTATTTGGGGAACCGTTATCTCTGTTGTTATCGGAATTGTAAGTGGATTTCTGCCAGCAAGACAAGCCGCAAAACTAGACCCAGTTATTGCAATGAATCACGTATAATGACTTCTTGTTCTATTTGCTGATAATTACAACAATCAATATTATGAAGTAGCTACTATTTTATTTGTAAAATCGCAAATTATTATTTCATGGTCAAATGCCAAATCAGGCAAATTATTTATATCAAACCATTTTAATTCTTTAGCATCGTCCCCAGCTTTTGCAAATTCAGGATTGTCGCAATATCCATAGAAAACTACAACTATATTTCTATCACGCGGATCTCTGCCAGGATTCCCAAATGCTTTAAATTGTATAAATTCTATTCCTATAAGTGAGGTTTCTTCTTCTGTTTCACGGTTTACCGATTCTTCCAAGGTCTCGTCCATTTCGATAAAGCCACCAGGTAAAGCCCAGAAGTTTTTATATGGTTCATTGCCTCGTTTAATTAGTAAAATCTTCGATTTTGTTGCATTGTCAATAATTATTGCATCAACAGTTACAAGCGCGCGTGGATAATCATAGGTGTAGGACATTATGCAAAAATTTAAAAATTTAAATCATAATCAGGATGATAAACATATCTTACTGATTTTTCAGTCATTTCGATATCTAGAATATTCATCATCAACATATTTATCAATAATTTGTCCGCATAGGCGCTTCGAATACCTGTTATCCTTATAAGTTCCGATTTCGAGATACTTCCATTCTCCGTTAATTCGTTAAAAAGAGTCTCAACAACATCGTCAATTACCAATTTAACTCCAGGAATATCTTTTTTCTTTCGTTTCCACACTTCTACCAAAGTTTTTGGCGCAACTAGATTCTGATCGGCAACTCTTACATAAACTTTATATTCACCATCGTTATCGGGAGCAGAGTGGGGTAAGTCAATGCTTTTTTTGACAATAATTTCTAATATGTTTTTCCCGTTTACCACATGATTTTGATGTTCAAAATTTATTGATGGTCGGCAATAAATCAAAGCTGCTGTTTCAATCATGTAATATTCTTCTTCTGATTTTACACCTGCAATACTGCCATTATCTCTAACGCCTATCAATAACGATCCACCATAAGTATTTGCAAATGCAACTAGGGAGCGAGCAATCTTTTTGGTGTCCGAAATGCTATGCTTGAAGTCAAGATGCAAACCTTCGCCAGCTCTAATTTTGGTTGATATGTTTTTATAATCGTCTATCACTTAATTTGATTTGCAGTTTTGTTAGGACTTTTCGCAATATGATTTTGTTGTAATTTCCATATTTTCAAGATTCAAACACAATAATTTTCCAAAACCTTTGCGTTCTCTGGTGTAAATGCAGCCATTATCGATAGGGATTATTGCGAATTTTTCGATAATACTTTTCTTAATTACTTGTATGTCAGTTGCTATATGACCATGAATAAGTTGCTTTCCATTTAAACGAGTTGTGCTTCCTCTCTGATATCTTGAAAATAACATAAATTCTTTATTTTCAAAAATATCATAAGTGCTAAGGTCAAGTGCTGCATGAACTAATATGTAATTGTCGAGTTCAATATAATATGGTGATTGTTTAATTAAATCAAGATATTTGGTTTTAATATTTCCATTTAATCCTAACAAATCAACAGATTTGTAGTTTCTCAAATAGCTGTGGATTTTTTCTGGTTCTTTTTCTACAACATCTAGCAACATTTGTTCATGATTTCCACGCAATGTAGTAATATTAAAACCTGCTTCCCTTTGATTTATTATGTAATTGAGAACTCCACTGCTGTTGTGCCCACGATTTATCATGTCGCCAAGAATATATAAATTGTCTTCTAGCGAAAAATTTATTTTTTCAAGCAGTTTAACAAATGTTCTTTTGCAACCATGTATATCACCGATAATTAATCTTCTTCCTTTATTCATTTTTGCTCAGGACATTTAGCATTTAATAATTGAATGCAAATTAAGACAAAATAGTTTATGTAAAACAAAACTGCCGCAAAATAATTCACGGCAGTTCGGTTATTCATATTTTTATAAAGGATTATTCAAATTTTTTGAATGCTTTTTTAATTAGTCCAATAGCTTCGCGTAGTTGCTCTTCAGTAATTACTAGCGGAGGTGCAAATCTGATAATATTGCCATGAGTTGGTTTTGCAAGAACGCCACATTCTTTCATTTCAACACAAACATCCCAAGCAGTTTTGCCAGGTTGGTTGCGAATAACTACAGCGTTTAATAAACCTTTACCACGAACTAATTCAATCATTGGCGAATTAATAGCTCTCATTTCTTCACGGAAAATATTACCAAGATATTCTGCTCTTTCAGCAAGTTTTTCTTCTTTAACAACTTCCAGAGCTGCTATTGCAACTTTACCCGCTAGAGGAAATCCACCAAAAGTAGATCCATGTTCGCCTGGTTTAATTGTTAACATTATTTCGTCGTCAGCTAAAACACAAGAAACTGGAATAACACCACCAGATAATGCTTTACCTAAGATTACCATATCAGGACGAACGCCTTCATGATCGCAAGCCAATAATTTACCTGTACGTGCAATACCGGTCTGAACTTCGTCAGCTATAAAAAGTACATTGTGTTTTTTGCAAATATCAAAACAAGTTTTTAAGTATCCTTGATCTGGAACAAAAACGCCAGCTTCACCTTGAATAGGCTCAAGAATGAAAGCAGCAGTAGTTTTTCCGTGCTCTTGAAGTATTTTCTCTAATGCAGCAGAATCGTTATAAGGAATACGCAAGAAACCTGGTGTCAATGGACCATAATTCGCAAAAGAATCTGGATCATCAGACATCGTAATAATTGTTATTGTACGCCCGTGGAAGTTTCCATTACAACAAATAATTTTTACTTCTTCGTTTGGAATACCTTTTTTTACAACACCCCAACGACGTGCAAGTTTTAAAGCTGTTTCGTCAGCCTCTGCACCTGTATTCATTGGTAATACTTTATCATAACCAAAATATTCAGTTATGTATTTCTCATAATCACCAAGTGTAGAATTGTAAAATGCTCTTGATGTTAAAGTTAATTTTGTAGCCTGATCAACCAATGCTTTTACAATTTTTGGATGACAATGACCTTGATTAACAGCAGAATAGGCGCTTAAGAAATCGAAATACTGTTTTCCTTCAACATCCCATACTAGTGGTCCTTCGCCTCTGTCTAATACAACAGGTAGCGGGTGATAATTGTGAGCTCCATACTAAGCTTCAAGTTCCATAAACTCCTGAGAAGTTCTTTTAACAGCGTTTGCCATAAATTTTGATTTTTAAATTTAACATTATTATTTTGTTACAAAATTGTAATATTTTATCCGATTTAAAAAATTTAAAACTAAAATTATAACGAAATTTCTTAAAAAGTGATTTTTAACATGTTTTTGTTAAGTAGACTATTTTATGCATCTTAAATTTATTAAAAGATTATTAAGTCAGTTTTATAGAATTGAATATTGTTCCGAGGAAGATACAAAACAGTTTTTGATGAATTTTTAGTTTATGCTAGTTTCTATAAAAATAGTATTCATATATTCGTAAAATGCTTGCAAATTCGGAATCTGATTCCATAACTGTAAAAAAACATGAAAGAAAGAGAAGCAAAAGCAACATTGATTAATTTATCTATGCAGTTTAAGGCTGTGGCTGTAGTCGGTCCGCGGCAATCTGGTAAAACGACACTTGTAAAAACTACTTTTCCGGATTTACCATATGTGAATCTTGAAAATCCTGATATTCGTAACTTTGCAATCGAAGACCCACTTGGTTTTTTAGCACAGTACAAAGGAGGTGCAATATTTGATGAAGCTCAGCGAGTTCCAGAGATATTTTCTTATCTACAACAAATACTTGACGAATGTAAATAAACAGGAAGGTTTATAATTACTGGATCTAATAATTTTCTTTTATAGCAGAGTATTTCTCAAAGTTTGGCCGGCAGGGTGGTATATTTATTTCTGTTGCCGTTTACTTCTGATGAACTAAAAGTAGAATATGATACTGATTCAATCCTTTTAAACGGATTGTTTCCGCCGATATACGATCAGCCTGTTTCTTCAGAATTGTGGTTTTCTAATTATATAAGGACTTACATTGAACGTGACGTGCGGCAGATGAAAAATATTACAAATTTGTTTCTTTTTGATAAGTTCCTTCGACTTTGTGCTGGAAGAGTGGGACAACTGTTAAATTTAAGTAATCTTGCAATTGAGACAGGGGTAGACAGTAAAACTATTGCATCATGGCTTGGCGTTTTAGAGTCAAGCTTCATAGTTTATTGGTTACAGCCACATTTTGTGAATTTTAATAAAAGGTTAGTCAAAATGTCAAAATTGTACTTTTATGATACTGGCATAGTTTGCTCCTTGCTTGGAATTAAAGAGAGGTAAATGGTAACTGGTAAGAGGTAGTTGGTAGGTGGTAAGAGGTAAGAGGTAGGTGGTAGCTGGTAAGTGGTAGTTGG
>JBBQCZ010000129.1:0-11602 GCA_038319215.1 Bacteroidales bacterium
GAGCCCACTCTGGCATTTTCATCGTCAGCCATTTGTCAAAAGCTTTGAGTCGAAATTCGAGCATCCACTCAGGTTCATTTTTCTTTTTAGAAATCAATCGAACAGTTTCGTGAGTTAATCCAACAGGTATTTCATCTGCCTCAATATCAGTAACAAATCCGTATTTATACTCGGTTTGGGTTACTTCTTTCAATACCTTATCTTGATCTTTTTCCATTATTTTGTTATAATTTTAATCTTTTAACGTAAAAATAAGTCCACAAAAGTACAAATTTATTTTGTGAAGCTTAGTCGTTTAAAGAACAAGTTTTTAACTAAAAAGTTTATTTCATGAGATAAAGTTTGTGGTAAAATTAACGGTGGGGGATTAACAATAAAAAAAACAATAAAAAAATAACCGCAAAGGACGCAAAAGGAATAACACGAAGGACACAAAGAAAACCCTTAGTGCCTTTGTGCCTTTGTGGCTAAAAAAAACCGCAAAGGACGCAGAGGGAAACCGCAAAGGACGCAGAGGAAAACCGCAAAGGACGCAAAGAAAAAAAAACATTAGTGTCTTTGTCTCGATATTTGTCGGGATTGTGGCAAATGAAAAAAAAAATAGCCATATAGAGAGGATTATAGATTCTAGGTTTCGCCATTGCGTTCGACATTAAATTTACGGTTTAAGACGCAAAATAGTTATTGTAAATATTTTTAATTCAATTATCATTTTATGTTAAAATTTGAATTATTTTTACATAACTATAATTCTCTAGTCTCATGAAAAATAAACTTAGCTTCTTGTTTATATCAGGGTTGCTATTGACAAGTATAAATAGTTTTTCCCAATATTTTTGCTTACAGATAATTGAGCCGCAATTTGATGAATTATCTCAATTCAACAAAGGTTATGCTGCGGCTAAACTTGACGGGAAATGGGGATTTATCGATTTAAGTGGTGAATTTATAATCTCTCCTAGTTTTGATGAAACTAACATGTATGAATTTAATGGATTTCCAACAAAAATAGCAATTAGTGGAAAAAAAGGAGTGGTTGAAAAAAATGGGAATTATTTAGTCAAACCCGAATATGATGAAATTATTATTAATGAATGCAGTCTATATAGCGTAAAATCTAAAAACAAATGGTTTTTTCTTGATAAAAATGGTAATACTATTATTGATTTAAAATTTGACTCTATAGATTACGGTTTTGAATATGGCAATTCATTTAACAAAGTATGGCATGGAAACAAATGTGGGTTACTCGACACTACAGGAAATCTTGCTACCCAGATTATATATGAAGAAATATATGAATTCAATGGAGATATATCTGCTCAATATGGCCAAAAATGGGGTTTGCTAAATAAAAATGGAACTTGGGCAATCAAACCTGAATTAACAATGCTTTATGAATTTTATGACAATCTCGCTATCGCAAAATATAGCGATAAATGGGGTTTAATAAGAAAAGATGGAACATGGAAAGTAAAATGCGAATATGATGCACTTTATTTTACCGGTGAGAATTTTATTATTGCGGAATATAATGGTTCAGCTGGCATATTGGACACTAGCGGGAATTGGTTAACTAAACCAGATTTTGACTATATTTCAAATTATACAAACACAAAATTTGTTGCAAACAAAGATAACAAATATGGAATAATTGATAAAAATGGAAATTGGTTGTGCGAGTTTATGTATCCTTATGCGACACATTACTCACACGATTTGTTTAAATATGATAATCAAGGAGATTATGGGCTTATGAATGCTTCAGGCAACATTCTTCGGGATTATGAATTTGATCATATAAGTTATATGTATGAAGAAATAGCTTCATTTACAGAAAATGGAAAATATGGTTTGATTGATAGTTTAGGTGAAATTATTTTTGAAGCTCAGGCTGATGAAGAGATTGAGCCATGGGGAGAATATTTACCTGTTGTTGTTGATGGCTATAGTGGATTGATAAGCAGAAAAGGAACTTATATTCTTGAACCTAAATTTAGTTATATAACAGCAAGACCAGAAAGTGGGGTAATATTATACACATCTACGTATGAAAGCGAAGGAGAAATTCTTCCTTATTATAATATTATTGATACATCGGGCAACTATATTTATGGATCCGACAAATATATACATGACTATTTTCGTGGTTATATTATTACCTATGATAATTTTGGCGAATTAGTTGTCATTAATCCTGCCGTAAATTACTTTTCTCAAGACACATACGATGGCATCTATAGGAACACAGACAGTATCATTACAGTATCAAAAGCCTCAAAATATGGAGCTTTAATGATTTCTGATGCTCAAACTTTAGCTCGTCTTTATGTTGAGAACAAAACAAATTTCTGGCAAAAGAAGGGTGAGTTCGAAAAAGTTACGGATTATCAAAAAAGAGTAACTGAGGCTAGTCGTTCGGAGCAAGCCAAAGTATTTTATGACGAAGTTGAGACCGAGTTTATTTCACAATTAATTGACATTTATGATTGGAATAATTATCAATTAAGCCCTTATGATGCCGAAAACGAGTCTTTTTTAATAAAATTCCCAGAACTTGGTAATATAGTTTTAAAGGTGCCCGTAAAAGATGCGCAAGAATTTAAAACATTCAAGGATTCGTTTTACCCAACAAATCAAAATATTCACTTTGATGGTAAGAATTTTACGATACTTAGTATTATTTTCGAGAACTATGACACAGGAAAATCTCACGAATATGATGCTACAAACTCCCCAGATTATGCGTATTCTTCGCTCAATTATAATTTTAAACCTCTCGATTTTAATTACCAAACCAATGTCAATATTGTAAACAACTACCAAAAACCACTTAATTTAACAGACATTGTAGATATTGACATCCCGTTAACAAACAAGCAAGCTGAGAATACTTTTGCAGTAATTATTGGTAACGAGAATTACAAAAACGAGCAAAAAGTTGTGTTTGCCGAAAACGATGCAAGAATTTTTAAAGAATATTTGGTAAAGACAATGGGAATTCCCGAAAATAGAGTTCATTTACTGATGAATGCAACATTGGGCGAAATGTTGGGAGAAATTGAATGGCTTAAAAATACTGCAAAAGCCTATGATGGAGATGCTAAAATTATTTTCTATTACGCTGGTCACGGAATGCCCGAAGCTGAAACAAACGAAGCCTACCTCCTACCATGTGACGGAAGCAGTTCAAACTCAAGAACTGGAATTAAATTAAGTGTTTTATATGATGAGCTATCTATGTATCCTACAACTTCGAGTTTAGTTTTGCTAGATGCTTGTTTTTCTGGTGCAGCACGCGATGGAATGTTGGTGAATGGACGTGGAACTAGAATCCAACCAAAAGAAAATATGGTTAAGGGAAATATGCTTGTGTTATCAGCGGCTTCAGGTTCGCAAATTGCAAATCCTTATGATGAAAAGTCGCATGGCTTATTTACTTACTTTTTACTTGCAAAATTGCGAGACAGTAAAGGCGATGTTTCGTATGGCGAACTTGCTGAATACATTAAAACAAATGTAAAACGCACAGCCATCGAAAAAAATAAGGAGCAAGAACCATCATTCATTTGTACTGAGGATTTAAAGGAAGTTATTCTGAAAACGAATTTTTTGAGATAAGACTGCGACTCATGGATTACGAAAAGGAAAAAGACTGCAAAATACGCTGATTTGCTTCACACTAATATTCTGCAACAAATTTTGTAAGTAATTCAAAAAGATGATTGTAACCAGTAAAAGTCAAGGTTTCGGGTTTGTCTTTAGGATTATGGTAATAGGTTTTCCCGCCCATTGTATAAATAAAAATTGCAGGAACGCCCATTTCATGAAAAGGATAATGATCGCTATTAGCAGATTCGCCACGAGCTTTTAAAACTGTAAAATATTCGTTGTCGACATTTAATTGCTCAAATTTTTCCCAAATATCTTTATAATCAGGAGAAGCTCCATTAACCATCGTAATTCCGTCATCACCAGTTCCAACCATATCGAGATTTACCACAGCCTTTATATTTTCGAGATCGAATTCAGGATTAAGCACATAATACAGCGAACCAAGCAATCCGGCTTCCTCACCAAAGAAAAGCATAAAAGCAATTGAGTACTCAGGTTTGTTTTTAGAATAATAGTCCATTAAGTCGAGAACCATTGCCGTTCCGCTAGCATTATCCTGAGCGCCAGGAATATATACTTTCTTTCCCATTTCACCCAAGTGATCGTAATGAGCGGTAAAAACAATAAATTCCTTTTTTTGTCCTTCAATGTAGCCAATTACATTTTTTGCCTCAAATTCTTTAATGTATTCAGCTTTAACAGCCAATTGAAGCGTTTTTGCATTTCTATTAAATGCTTCCTTCTTGATTTTTACGACTGGATAAGTCTGAACCTGTCGACTTACCGACCACATAAGTTCTTCAGGTATTAGTTCTGCAACACATCCAAACCAAGAGTTATTTCTCATAATATTAATGTAGAACTTTTTAATTTCAATATTTTGAGTTTGAGCATAGTCAATTATTAATGCTTTTTCTTTAAAATCTCCTTTTTTAAGTTCGTTTGCAAACCTTAAAGTATCGTTCAATAAAACTGAATCGGGCAAGAAAATCTGATATTTAGAATTTACCGAAGGACTTGCCGGACCAATTAAGTAATCAACACCTGGCACTAGGGTTTTGCCATCAATTTTCAATTTTAATTTACCAGGAAAAGTATTTACATTATATTTAAATAATTGAAAATATGAATCTCCAAAATATTTTGTTCCAGCAAGTTTCATTTCATTAGACAGATAATCAGCTGCAATCGCAGCTCCATCATCAACATAACCACGACCATGAAATTCGGGAGAAGCAAGTTTTTCGATTCTTTCGAGAGTTTTTTCTTTATTTTGAGAAAAAGCTAATCCATTAAATGTTAAAGAGAAAAACAGAAAAATAGAAAAACTTAGAAAGATTTTAGACATATCTTCTTTTTACAATATTTACAAATGTTGAAACGGTAGTTTGAGAATCGTCCCAGCCGAATTTTGAAGTTAAATAAGTTTGTGCATCGTGAAAAGAACTCAATGAATTAAGATGAACGATAGTTTCTTCAAATGACTCGTTGTTTCCAGCAAAGAGCTCTCTAATAAACAAAAATCTGTCACCTACTCCAATGGCCGACTTAATGTCAGTAATCGGTTTAAGTCTTGATGAAAAATCCGAATTATTTCTATTTGCTAGCATTTCATTTAGCGAAGTTTTATTTTGACCAAGTTGTTCACCAACTGTTTTTACTCCAGAGTTACTACTTCCAAGGAATAATGTAGCTTGCTCTACAACTTGTTTTCTAATTATAATTTCTTCTTGTACAATCGCAATAATTGGAGTCTTTTCGGGTTCAGCTGGCATTATTGGTTCTTGAATTTTCTCAGGTTCTAGAGATGTAAAAACTTCAGGTGCAGGCGCAACGACTTCATCAAAATTTTCAGCAAATTCTACAACAAATTCTTCTTTTTCTTCTGTTTTGATTATTGTAATTTCAGTTGTAGTTTGTTCAACTATTTTTTCTTGAGTAGATTGCGCTATAAAATTAGCAGGAGTTTCTTGTTTATTAAACTCAACAATAATAGGTTCTTCCCTACTTACAATCTGAGCTTTATGATTTGGTTCTGGTTTAAAGCTGTTATTAATATGATTTTCGTTAAGATCAATAACTTCCAAATAAAATTCGCGAATTTTCTGCAACAAAATATCTTTGTCTAATCTGTTTATTTCAGAGCCTTCTAAAGTATCAATGAACAAAGAAATATTTTTTATTCTCTCTTTTAAAGCTATAATCTTTTCCATGCTAAATAATTTTCTAAATTTGTGATTAATATATTTTACAAAATTAGAAAAATAATTTACAATGTTTCTTGAACAGCCGAGAAAAGGTGAACCAAAAAAAGGTTGGATTGAAGTTATTGCCGGATCAATGTTTTCGGGCAAGACCGAAGAGCTAATTAGACGACTTCGACGTGCAGAATATGCAAAACAGAAAGTCGAAATTTTTAAACCAGCAATTGACATTAGATATAGTGAAGAAGAAGTTGTTTCACACAATGCAACGTCTATTCGATCCACTCCCGTACCTTCGTCGCAAAACATTCTACTACTCTGTGGAGATGTAGATGTTGTTGGAATTGACGAAGCTCAGTTTTTTGATAGTGGAATTGTTGACGTTTGTGTGCAATTAGCCAATCAAGGAATTCGTGTTATTGCTGCAGGATTAGATATGGATTTTAAAGGTAGACCTTTTGGACCAATGCCAGCTTTGTTTGCCGTTGCCGAATATGTCACTAAAGTTCATGCTGTTTGTATGCATTGTGGCGACCATGCCCAATACTCTCATCGCAAATCTGATAGTACTGCAACTGTTGTGTTAGGCGAAAAAGATATTTACGAACCTTTGTGTAGACGTTGCTTTCTCGAAACTAAAAAAGATTAAATGCTACAATATTCATTAAATAATATTTCAGACTTCGTTTCAGGAAAGTTTTTTGGCTGTTCTGACAATTGTTTTGTGAAAATTATTACTGATAGTCGCAAAATTAGTCAGTTTAATGAAACTTTGTTCGTTGCTATTCCTGGCGAGCAACACGATGGCCATAAATTTATATCTGACTTATATTCTAAAGGTGTTAGATCTTTTATTGTAAGTAAAAAAATAGATTTCAATAAATATCCAGATGCTGCTTTCTTTTTGGTAGAGAATCCAGTTACAGCATTACAGGAACTTGCAGCATTTAAACGAAATAATTACAAAAAGCCAGTTATTGCAATTACGGGAAGTAATGGTAAAACAATAGTTAAGGAATGGCTTTACTGGATATTAAGTCCGTATTTCAGAATTACGCGTTCTCCTAAAAGCTACAATTCTCAAACAGGCGTACCGCTATCGCTTTGGCTTTTGGATGATGATAGTGATATTGCAATTATTGAAGCTGGGATTTCTCAACCTGGCGAAATGGAACTTCTTGAAAAAATAATTAAACCAGATATCGGTATAATAACTAATATTGGAGCAGCTCATCAAATAAATTTCGATTCACTGAAGCAGAAATCTGCCGAAAAGATGCAACTTCTAAAGAATTGCAAAACAGTTGTACTTAATAATGATTGTGAATATGTTTGGACACAAAGGAGTTTGCTTTCAAATGTCGAAAAGATACTTACATGGTCTGAAACACAAAATGCTGACATTTTTCTAAAAAAGGCAATTTTTGCAGATGCTTTTACCGACCTCACTATACAATTTGCAAATAATTATTACAATTTAAAAATTCCTTTTACAGACAAGGGTTCCGTTCAAAATGCGTTAAGTTGTTTTGCAATATTAGTAGCTCTGAATATAGAAATAGATGAAAAATATTTGAATAGATTTAATAGTTTGCCTGGTGTTAAAATGCGGCTAGAAACTATCGATGGTATTCACAATAGTATAATCATAAACGATTCATACAATTCGGATATAAATTCACTTGAAATTGCACTTGATTATTTGAATCAGAAAAAGGCAAATAAGGAATCGGTGCTTGTGATGTCGGATATTCATCAGAGTAATGAGAAGGAGACTGACTTAATTAAGTCGGTGGCGAAGATCGTTAAAGACAAAAAGATAAATCATTTTATTGGTATAGGAGAAGTCCTAACTAGAAATAAGAATCAGTTTCCAAATGGATCGGTTTTTTATGAAAATACAAATAGTTTTTTAGAGAAATCGGGCTTGTCGATATTTTACGATAAAGCTGTTCTATTAAAGGGAGCGCGCGATTTTAAGTTTGAAAAAATTTCTAAAAGATTGCAGCAAAAAAGTCATTTGTCGGTGGTAGAAACTGATTTGACTCTCATGAGGCAGAATTTGCTGTATTTTAAGTCTTTGTTAAAGCCAGGCACCAAAATGATGGTGATGGTAAAAGCATTTTCGTATGGCAGTGGATATCGTGAAATTGCAGCATTTTTACAACATAACCGAATTGATTATCTCGCTGTAGCGTTTACTGATGAAGGTACAGAATTACGCCAAAATGGAATTGAAACTCCAATTATGGTGATGAATCCAAATGTTCAGTCGCTGCAAACGATGATTGAATATAAGCTTGAGCCAGAAATCTACTCTGTTAGTTTGCTTAAGGAACTGGTAAAAGAGCTTAGACACAGTAATGTTACGGACTTTCCAATTCATATTAAACTTGATACGGGAATGCATCGTTTAGGGATTGTGCCGGAAGATATTGAAGACTTATGCAAGCTGATAAAAGAATCTGGTAAAATTAGGATATCTTCAATTTTCTCACATTTGTCGGGTAGTGATAACGCAGGTCTTGACAGTTTTACTCAAGAACAAGTAATTTCATTTGGTGAAATGTACAACGAGATTGTTAAATTGTCTGGTTATTCACCAGACAGACACATTCTTAATTCAGCAGGAATTTTGCGTTTTCCTGATTATCATTTCGAAATGGTGAGATTGGGTATTGGACTTTATGGATTAATACCAGCTTTATGTGATAAACTTGTTCCGGTATCTACGTTTAAATCGGTAATTTCGCAAATACACAAAGTAAAAAAAGGTGATACAATAAGTTATAACCGATCTGGGAAAATTAAAGTTGATTCGCTAATTGCTACTGTTCCAGTTGGCTATGCAGATGGTTTTGACAGACGACTAGGCAATGGAAACTGGAGTTTTATTGTGAATGGTATCAAAGTACCTGTAATCGGTGATATTTGCATGGATATGTGCATGATTGACATTAGTGGTATTGATGCAAATGAAGGCGATGAAGTTATTATTTTCGGTCCACAAAACACTATTAATGAAATGTCAGACATTCTCAAAACTATTCCCTACGAAGTAATTACAGGTATTAGCCAAAGAGTTAAAAGAGTTTATTTCGAGGATTGAGATTTTTTTGGTTTAGCGACAAACGAAGAAACGAAGAAACGAAGAAACAAAGAAACAAAGAAACGAAGAAACAAACTACAAAAAACAAAGAAACAAGCAAACAAACAAACAAACACACAAACAAACAAACAAACAAATGTAATTAGCAAATTTAATTTCACCAGTTTTTCGCAATTAGCTTTCACCAGTTTTGATTAAAAAAAATAAAAGAACGTTTGTTTTGTTTTTCTTAGATAAGCACTGCTCGCAGAGGGAGCGAAACATAGTGGAGCGACCGATGCGAGCAGTGCTTATCTAATCTATATTTGTTTCATTTTTACTTAATATGCTTTTTCTATTCTCCATCCGATAGCTGTTGCCTTCTAATTTTATCACTTCGCAATGATATAAAAGACGGTCTAATAGAGCTGTAGCTAAAACTTCATCGTCGAGAGCTTCTGCCCATTGTTTTGGCGATTTATTTGTTGTAATAATTATAGAACATTGCTCGTGTAGGTGATTTATTAGATTAAAAAATGACACAGCTTCTTGTTTCCGTATTGGCAATAGCATTATATCATCGATAGCTATTAAATGTGCTTTTAGATAGCGATTGTAATTGCAAAGTGCAACGGATGTCATCTCTTTCATTTTTAGCACATTGATTAGGTCTTCCATGGTGGTAAAATAGGCTCTATATCCTTTGTTTATAGCTTCATTAACCAATCCTGCGGCAATATACGATTTGCCGGTTCCGCTAGGACCCATTAGTATTAAATTATAGGCTTGCTCTAACCACAAGAACTCTTTTAATTCTTGCATTTGATGTTTGCTAATGCTTGAGGAGAACTTAAAATCGTAATTATTTAGATCGTGATTGCGTGGAAGACGTGCTAATTTTGCTCGTTTCTCAAAATCAGATTTTTGTCGTTGACTAACCTCCTGTTCGAGTATATCACAAGTATAATCGAGGTAAGTTGGTTTGTCTATCTGAGCAGTATGAATTATATTATCCGCCCGATTACGAAGTTGCGTTAGCCGTAGCTGATCGGCATATTGTTTTATTTGTGTTATTTTTTCCATTAGATCATTATTTTTTCGTAAGTATTAATATTACTTGTTTCTATAGTTATTGTTTGAACTTTTTTGTTGTGAGTTATTTCTGGAATACTATAAACAATTCCCTTTTCTTGCATTGCATTAGCTTGATAATGACTGGCTATTTCAATCAATTGACTTGCGTTAAAAATGCTGTTTTCTAAACAGAATTTGACGGCAGTAACCAAAAATTCTGGAGATATTTCTTTGCCTTTTTTTTCAATTATTTTCAAATTGTCTCTCAGATAACGAGGTTTGTCTTTTGCCAATAATTCGATAAATAGAATCAATCTTTGATCTCCTGGTAACATTCCTAAAACAGACTCTTTTAACATCGAAAGACTTTGGCTCTTATCTCTTCTGTGATCGTTATTTCGGATTGTTGCACCTTTGTCTATGCTCAAACAATGGGTCGTTAACAATTCTCTTTTTAAAGTGTAAATATTTAGAATCGCATCCACTGTTTTGAGTAAAACAAAAGTATCTGAACCAGAATATGTTCCTAATGGAAGTGAGTAAAAATTGCTTTTGTAGTTTATCGTATTGTCCTTGCGAACCGTGTATGTTTGAAGCGGTTCTATTGTTTGTGGAACTGGCTTCAATGGAATTAAATACGGCTGCTCAATAAGCCATTCCTGAGCTGGAATTTTCTTTATCCCTGCATGCTCTTTGCCGTTACCTGTGCGACCTAACCACGCAATTGCGCTTAGGTTTAAATTGACAATCCCATCGTAAATACGTCCTCGTAAAAAGTTCTTCTTTATAAAACCTACCACATTTTCCACCTTACCTTTGCTTTCTGGATCTGACTTACGACAAAAAACTGGCTTGAAATCAACTTCTTGACAATAGGATTTGAACTCTTGTGTTAATATTAAATCTCCTAAATTTTCTTTTACAAGAAGTACTCTATCCTGGTCATAAACGACCTCTTTGGGTTGACCGCATATAAACTCTAATGCTTTCTGGTGTGCTAATACTGTACTTGCACTTGTAAATGGACTGTCTTGAAAATAAACAAATTTATAGCGAGATCGACATAATACCAGTACAAAAAAATAAACCTTTTTTCGACTATCATTTATTGTTTGCATGTTATACTCACCAAAATCAACTTGTGCCTGATGCCCATAATCTAGCTCTGGTAGCTTTTCATATTCACGTGGTAGTTTTTCAACAAACTTACTTATCCCTTCAAGCCTGCGAATACGATGAACAAAATTATAGACTGTCTTGCTATGTACTATCGGAGGGTTGTCATAATGCTCCTTTAATCTATCTTCTATCTGAGATGCTGATAGATCATGATTGTCTGATAGCTGTTGCTTGATAAATTGGTAATAATCCTGAAGTTTGTGTGGAAAATGTCGTTCTTTCTCAAGCCACAAATAGAATTCTTCTTCGGCCATGCCCAAATAACGCCTTACTGTTGCTCGGTCTAAACCTAATTCCCGAGAAATTTTACTCTTACTATAATCTTTCGATTTTAATTCATTAACTTTGTACCACATAATAATCTTTTTGTTGTTATGTCTTGCCTTCATAATATTTAGTTTTCCAACTACAAATATGGAGGCTTTTTTATTCACTAAAAACT
>JBBQCZ010000130.1:0-11573 GCA_038319215.1 Bacteroidales bacterium
GAGTACAAAAAAAGATGGTATCTTATTGCCTGGAATCTCGACCTAAAAGAGTTTCGAACTTATGGATTGGAACGTATTGTAAGTCTTGAGCTAAGCAGCAAAAATTTTGATAAAAAATTAGTTAAAGATTGCAAAGAATTGTTCACCTATGTTATCGGCATAAGTTCGCCAACCGAAAAGCCAGAATTAGTTGAGCTATCTTTTAATGCCTATCAAGGCAAATACATTAAAACACTCCCGCTGCATCATACTCAAACGGTTCTTGTGGACAACGAAAATGAATATCGAATACTCATAAAAGTTGTCCCAAACTATGAACTTATTCAGCTAATTCTATCGCATCGTGAAAAGATAGATGTAATAAAACCAGAATGGTTAAGACAAGAGATCAAAAAGATTTGTTTGGAGATTGCGAATCGGTAATCTAATTGTCTGTTGATTTAATACCAATTTACTTACAAACCTAAAATGCCGTTTGCCGTTCTTAACTATATTTTGGAACAGGATTTATCATCAATCTGTTTAAGAAATTTTGATCAATTTAGAAAATTTAAAAAGGATTGAATTTTAATTAGAATGAATAATACTAGAAATTTCAATAATCCTCCAAAAGTCAAAATTATTTTTCATTCGGCACTATTATAAGCGTTTCGCCAATCTTTATTACTGAAGATGTAAGATTATTGGCTTTTTCGATTGATGAAATAGAACAGTTGTATTTTTTAGAGATTCCATACAACGTATCACCTTTTAATACCACATACTTAATTGAATTGGATTTTGTGATAGTGTTTGTATTTGTGTTTTCCCTTGGCTGTAAAACATTTTCTATTTTGGGAAATACTGACATTTGTCTATTTATTTCTGACTGTAAACCGCTTGTTATAATTGGATTCGAAACAGTTTCATTATAGGCTTTTAAAAATGCTAGGCTTAATAAATTTCCTTGAAGTTGATAACCCGCAACTGAAAAATGAAGTTTGTCTTTTAATGCTAAGCCTGCGTTTCTCCATAAATCCATTGTTTTGTCGCCACCCATAACAGCATCTAAGTCCCAATATGCAGATTCAGTTTTTTCTGCAACTTCTTTTAAAACTCGATTAATTTCATTTTTATGCAATGGGTAGTAATCATTGCTTTTAGTATCTGGAGCAGAAGTAATCAATATTTCAACTCCAGGGATTTCAGATTTTATTGAGTCAATCATTTTTGTAATTTCTTGAGCATAAGTTACAGGATCAAAATTCGTTAAATAGGACTCATTTGAACCATATGAAAAAATAATAAGATTGGGTTTTAAGTATGCTAACTGAGAAATTAGGAGTGGTGTGTTCTTACATATATGGGTGAACTGTGCAGATACAACTCCACAATGATGGTACTGAATGCCTCTATTTTCGGATGTCTCAAAAAGCACTCCATAAAATGAGAATTCAGACTGAGATTCAACTGTTTTTTTTAATGTAAAACTGTAATCAGAAGATTTTGATTTCGAGTAAAATCTGCTAACTTGCCAATTCGAAGATGGATCACTAATCAAAGTGTCGCGTTTATAATTATTACAAAATAACTCGTAATTGTTGGCTCCATGTAAAATTGAAATTGCATTTATTTCAGTATTTTTGTCTTCTGTAATATGGCTAAAACTAAATTTGGAATTCTGATCAAGAGTTTTCAAACCGTAACATTTGACACCGATAGGAATATTCGAGGCATTTTTAGTGATATTATTAGATTCCCAAATACCTGTAAAAACCGATTTTAGAGAAGTAGGACCTACACTTTTACAGGCAGAATATGGGAAAAGAATTCCACTTCCAGCATCTCCAAATGCAGATTGTAAGTTTTTTTCGATGATTCCTGAAAAATATCCCATCTGAATGTGAGAATCTCCAAAATGTACAATTGTAAAAGTTGAGTCGGCTCCAGATTGTATGGAATTTAACCTATTGAATGTAAGCGTAAGCGATTGTGGGTTTACTATAATATTTTTAGCTATGTTTATTGGTTTTGCATACACAACAGTATCTACAAGCGGGGTCTGCGATTTTAGCGTCTGTGTTAATATTAAGAATAATAAAATACAAAATCCTGATTTATACATAATTGCTAAAATTGAAAATAAATAAACGGTTGCACTGAAGCTGATTTCACTTGTAAAAAAAGTTGTATTAGCACAGCCAAGAATACAAATTTAAGAATTATATCTGTCTTATTAAACTTTTTTATTGCAATTTCTTTGTATTTATCTGGAAGTAAAGTTGCTGCAAAACCCAAAAGCAACATCACTATTAGCAATGGATTTGTTGAATATATAGCTGGGAAATATGAAAAATCGATACCTGAAAATATTTTTTTATATACGATAAATGCATCTGACATGCTCACAGCACGAAATGGAATCCACAGCAGCGAAACACAAATAAAGGTAATTGCCCAAGAGAAAAATTGATATATATGATTTTTTGTCTTTTTGGGAAATTTTAAAACTACAAGTTTGTGTATTATAAGCAATAGTCCATGACCAGCTCCCCAGAAAACAAACTTCCAACTTGCACCGTGCCAAAATCCACCAATTAGCATGGTAATAAATAGAAAAACAAGTTGTAAATTAAAACCTTTTCTGTTTCCACCAAAAGGAATGTAAATATAGTCTCTCAACCAAGTAGAAAGTGAAATATGCCAACGTCGCCAAAAATCTGTAATATTTAGCGATTTATAGGGAGATCTAAAATTTACACACAAACGGAAGCCAAGCAAAAGTGCAATTCCGATTGCCATATCGGTATATCCGCTAAAATCACAGAAAATCTGAAGAGTATAACAAAGCGATGATACCAAATGCTCTGTGCCCGAAAAACCACCTGGAGCTGAAAAAACCGAATCCGAATATTGTGCTATGTAATCGGCAATTATTGCTTTCTTAATAAAACCTTTTATAATTAAATATAATGCTTCGTTTAATCTCGAGCGATCAAGCACAGTTGATTGCTCAATTTGAGGTAAAAAATCTTTAGCTCTAACAATTGGTCCTGCAACCAAATGTGGAAAGAAACTCATGTAAAGCATATAGTTTTTAAACCCGCTTGGCTTAAGTTTATTTTGATATACATCTACTAAGTAACTTATTGATTGAAATGTGTAAAATGAAATCCCAATTGGTAATACTAATTCTGACAATTCATAGGTGCCTCCAAACAAATTAGAAACATTGTCCATGAAAAAATTACGGTATTTGAAATATAGTAAAAATGATAAACTGAAAATAATTCCACTTATCAAAATAATCTTCTTTTTTAATCCAGTTTTCGCTTTTCCAAGCCAGATAGAGAAGAGATAATCAAAAGATAAACATGTAACAAGCAATATAAGAAAATAGCCACTTGATTTATAGTAGAAATAGAATCCAAAAATTATTAATGCCACATCACGAACTCTTCTATTGTGAAAAATAAAAGAATAAAAAATCAAAAAAATCGAAAATATAAGCAAGAAAAAACCAGTATGAAACAATAATGGTTCATTGGAATTATGAGCAAATATTTTAAGCCATTCCCAGTTCATGCTAATTTTACTTTGATTGAGGAATAATTATTAACGGTGAGTTTATTATTTTAATGGTGGTGTCTTTTTTTATATTAAGATCTAATCCATATTTACCAAGGCTTGTAACATAGGTTGCTACGCTATCCATCCAAATTCTTGCTCCTTTTCGAGTAGGATGCATTTTATCATCACATCTATCAAGTTTTAAATTATGAGATGGATAAAAGAATTTGCCATTCATTTCTGCCATAAGAGTTGTAATCCCTTTATCTTTTTCCCATGCCGCCGGACCAATCCAAAAATATCGTATTCCAGATTTTTTCACAGGTGCTAAAATGCTTTTTATGTAATTTCTTCGATTTTCCAAATCATTTACAAATAATTCGTTTAAACCTAGTGCGATAAATAAATAGCTCGGTTTGTACTCTTCTATGAAAAAACTTAATGTGTCAGATTCTGCCCATGATTTAGTTGTTGATCCATACCACAATACTGTAGCCACAAGATCGTGATTATTAATATTACAGTATTTGTAAATAGGATCGCGTAGTCCTTCAAGTTGAGAGTCACCAATAAGTAATACTCGTTCCCTAAATAAACTATCAGAATGGTTAGTCTTGCTTGAATCAAGTTTTATGTCATCCAAATTAATTATAGGATCGCAAGTTTCAGTATTCTCAATAATTGCAAATGGGTAGTGCGCTTTCTTAAGTTCAAATTTTAATGGAGAACTTGTGCTGCTAAGTATGAAAAATAGAATGTACAACAAAAATAAACCTAATCCTGCACAAAGAATATTTTTAGAAGTGGTATTCAAATCTTATCAAGTAAAAAATAAACAATAAATACTCTGTTTTTTGCAAAATTATTTAAATTCCTTTAATATACAAATTATTCCTTATAATAATCTGCTGGGGTAAGAAATATTAACAAGTTCGATTGCCTACTTGTATTTTACAGCTTAAAATTCTCACATTGAGGAACTAAATAATTTCTTTATAACCCCAAACAGGCATTTTCTTTTCGTCCACAGAGTAAAACAACGCAATGCCAAATTTTTCTTCAATATGTTGTTTGTGATAGTCAAAGTTGCTTAGGTCAATTGAATTGTTGTTCAGTTTTTCAATCAATTTTGTGATGATAAATTTTCTGTAGTCACTGTGGATTGTCATAAAATACAAATATTGCCATTGGTATGTAGAATTTATTTTCTCGAAAGGCTCTTCAAAATTATCGAATTCAGTTTTGAAATACACGCCCATACCTTCATCAGTTAGGTCACATTCGCTATGATTATAGGTAAATACTTCTTTTGAATTTGTTGTAGTACGAATAATACTAATGCCTCCACCTTCGGCACCGACTTCAAATACTGGTTCTGTTTTATCAATTGGCTTTTCAGTTATTTCAATTGGATTCTCTGATTTTACAATTGGTTTTTCTGTTTTCACAGTTTGTTTTGCTAACATATATTCTAGGATACCTGCAAAAGCTTCGTCAATGCTATCTATAGCATATCTTTTGTTCGCCAGTTCCGAGGTATAATAAATCTTAATTTGAAGAAGTAATGATGATAAAGATATTTTACCACTATCAACTATCTTCTGCAGAATTCTTACTTTCTGATCCATATTTGTTTCGCCCCACTCATGTGAGTAGGGGTCAAATATTGTCCTGAGACTTCTGTGCTGATGATTTCTGCCCAAGACCTCGTCCATAATATCGTGATAATAACTTTCCATAATTTTTTGTATTAATTGTTGCTTTGATACAAACATAAAAAGCATAGACGACATAACGTGACGTTTAGATTTTAGAATCTTTTTGTATATCCAATAAAATTATTTTGATTTTAGCTTTTCTGGAGTGATTCGATAAGCTTTTCCAACATTACTGTCATCTCGAATATCTGTGACAAGCACATTTTTTTTCTGTAACAAATATTTACTAAATTTGTTACAATTTGCGCAACTATCGGTTGCGTAATTACAATTAATTGCTTCCATACCTAGTTGCATTTTAAAATTCTCTCTACGTCTCATTCTGTCGCACTCACATATTTGTTTTGCAATAAAATAAATTTGAAAATCATAATTGTTGAAAACTTTAACCCATATATTTATTAACAATCATAAAATAGAAACATCAAATATTTAACTTTACAAAATGGAAAAGAAGTTAACCGATCAAGTCGAAAGCATTATCAATAACGGGAAGTATGATGATGCAGAAATAATTTATCAATTAAAAAATGTTATTGCAGAGCAGGAATCAAGAATTAATGATTTTGAAGCCCCTGTGCCATTAAAACATTTTGTATCTAATGCAATTATTCAATTAAATGAAGAGACTGATTCTAACAATTGTATTAAAACTGGCTTTTCTGAATTTGACAAACAATTTGGTGGATTTATTCCGGGAGAATATATTGTTATTGGAGGAAGGCCATCTATGGGTAAAACTCAGCTATTGGTAAATTTTGCATTAAATATTTCGCAGAAAAATCCAGTATTATACTTCACTTTTGAACTAACTGGAAATCAACTCTCAAAACGGTTTATTTCCTCTGTTAGTCAAATAGAGATTTCCAAAATATTGCAAAAGAACCTGAGTTTTGAGGAGAGTGTGAAATTTGAGGATTCAATGGCCGAATTTGAAAAAAGAAAAATCTATATTTCGGAGTTTGGCAGCGATTCGGTTAGAGGGTTAAATGCATATTGTAAAAAGTACGTAGAGAAATATGGAGTAAAAATTATTATAATTGACTATTTGCAATTGATGAGTTCGCAGATACATAGTCGAATAAGGGATGTGGAAATTGGTTATATAAGTCGGGAATTAAAGAAAATAGCTAAGGAAAATAATATTTGTATTATTGTAAGTAGCCAACTAAATCGTTCTGTCGAATCCCGAGGAGGCGATAAAAGACCAATGCTTTCTGATCTAAGAGATTCTGGATCTATTGAACAAGATGCCGATAAAGTAATTTTTATACATCGTCCAGATTATTATGGAATTACTACTGATTGTGAAGGCAATAGTTTGATAGGTTTTATAGAATTAATAATTGCAAAAAACAGAAACGGAAATTTAGGATCAGTCATGCTTAGTAGAAACTCTAGTTGGACAAAAATTAAGGATTTTCAAGAGTTTAAAAAGGATATTGAATTTGATCCTAGTAGATTGCTTGAGTTAGAAGATGATAATAGTAATGATAACGATATCGCACCATTTTAAAATATTATGAAGAGCCGTTGTAACAAAATTATGAGGTCAAAATAGTGCAGACCTTGAGGTTGTGTTCCGCAACCCGTTAATGAAGTGGAAGTTTTTATGTGACATTGTGCAAATGCTCACTATGCTCCGCTTCGCACAATGAGTAATGTCAAAGATAATTTTACAACGGCTCTTTTTTTACAAAAAACATGAAAACTAAAGTTGAAATAAGAAGTATGCTCGAAAGAAATAAAGAATTTCTTTTAGAGAGATTAGGGTTGACTGATTTTGAGCTTGAGCAAATTGAAGACTTATCCAAACATAAATATAATGCTTTAAAACTGCTTAGTCTTAAGAATGGAATTGGTTTAGGTAATTTATTAAATACAAATATATTTTTGCTTGAAAAAATAATAAATAATCCTGTTTACGAACATTTTAGTATTGCAAAGAAAAAAGGTGGTTTTCGAGATATTTATGCTCCTAAAAAAGAACTAAAATATTTACAAAAGAGTCTAAATTATTATTTGCAAGCATATTACCTCATTATAAAACCAAAAGAAGTATTTGGCTTTGTTATTAACCCTCATTATCAAGGAGAATATTGTAATATTGCTGAGAATGCAAAAGTGCATGTTAATAAAAAATTCTTGTTAAATATTGATTTAAAAGATTTCTTTCCCTCAATTAAAGCTGCAGATGTTTATAAAGTCTTATTAGGCGACAATTTTAAGTTTACACCAAACATCGCTACTGCAATAGCTTTGTTATGCACTTATAATGGCAAATTACCAACCGGAGCGCCAACATCGCCAGTTTTATCCAATTTTATCTGTTTAGGTCTCGATAAGGACATAAAAGAGTATTGTGAGACATTCTCGATATCATACTCCAGATATGCTGATGATTTAAGCTTTTCGAGTGATACAGAAATTACAAGTGAAATTATAGTTCAAATACGAAAGATAATTGAAAGTAGAGGATTTACAATCAACAATAAAAAATTACACTTGCAAAATTCTGGTTGCCGACAAGTTGTAACGGGTTTAACCGTAAACGACAAAGTAAATGTAAATCGCACACTTTTAAAAATGATAAGAGCCATGCTTTTTGACCTTAGAAAGAACGGCCGCAGCATAGCTACCCAAAATCACTTTAATTTAAAACTTATTCCATCACAGTCAACACAAATTAAGTTCATTAACAAACTAGAAGGCTACATAAACTTTATAGGGCAGGTGAGGGGCAAATCCGATAATCTGTATTTGAAAATGAAAAGAGAATTTAGGGAAGTGGCGAAGCCTTGGGGGATTGATGATGATAAAAAAGGTTGGGGGCAGCAAGATTTTATTATTAAATTATGTGAGTTTTAATTCGCAAAAAAATAGAAATTTGACGACTGCATATAAAGGCGGCCAAGTATTAATAAGGATTAAAATTGTAGCAAACTTATCTACACAAATTACTAAAATATTTTTGTATTTTTGTCTAAACCCAATTAAGCAATTATGAATACAACCAACCAAAAAGATCCAGAATCTTCGAATAGCGCAAATACTGAGAATTCAGAAAAAATTACATTGAACCTATTATTGAAAAATAAAAAGCTAATTGTAATTTTAGGTTTGACTTTAGTTTTAGTTATATCGATAACTGCTTTAGCTACATGGATGTTGACAAGACCTAAGTTGGTTAATCTTGAGAGTATTGCTCTTATTGATTTGAACCTGCAAAGAACAGATTCTCTTTTAACAGAGAACGTACAGCGGAGATACAGTATGATTGAGATTAAAGCCGCAGAACAGCCTAATAAATATGCCAAATTAAAGGAAGAAGCTAAGAAATTTCAAAAAATTTCGAATAAATTTTATAACGAAATAGATGAAATAAAGAATCTAATTATTCAACATGCTGGAGGTGCCGATTCTAATTATAAATGGAAACTTAAATACACATCGAACATGTTTGCCGCAACAGAAGTCTTTGAAAATGATGGTAATGCTGAAGCTCTTAATGGCATGATAAATAGCTATCGAAAAACATTGCTTTATATTATTGGCGAGGATTATTTTTCTATCTATTCGGATATTGAAAGAAAATTTACTTTGATGGATGCTGATGGAAATAATTGTGGAGTCGAAGTTTTTTATAAAGATATTCCTAGTGCTGCAAGTCTTGCATTGCTTTCAAAATTACAGGTTGATATTAGAATTGCAGAAGCTGATATGCTCGATTTTATGCTTCAATATATAGAGAACCTTGATCTGAGAATTACATCTTTGAATGCATTGGTCGTTGCTCCAAACAGCATTGTTGAGTATGGTGGAACTTATTCGGCAAAAATTTGCCTTGGTGCTGGTGACAGAACTATGAGGCCAACAATTTATTACACAAATCAGGCTCCTTTTTATGATTCTATTGTAGAAGATCGGGACGTTAGGTATAAACTTCTTAAAGGAGTCCAATATGATACCTTAGCTTTGGACGATAGCGGAAATGGTGTAATTCGTGTTGCTTGTAATTCGCTTGGCGTTTTTAATTATGGGGGATTGATACATTATGTGTCGAATAGAGGCGACATGTGGATGCCTTTTAATTCTTCATATCAAGTAGGCAGGTGAGTATGGATTTTTATACCGATACGCTTTTAGTAAATGTAATAATGCGCTTCGCTTTTATGACATAACTAAAAGTCTATCGGCATTATACGTTTTCGTTTTTACAAATACTCAAAGTGGTTGAGTATAGTTCTTAAATTGAATCATTTTGCCTTTGTAAAACATACTCACCATTTCAAGTCTTTTATTATTTTTGCGTTCTGATTTATTTTATTTTATGAACTCGAGGATTTGCTTTATAATATTACTCCTTTTTGCTTTGTATTTTAGTGAAAGTGCCAAAGCGCAACTAATAAATGTTGAATCAAATCGTATGCAGGAAGATACGACTAGTTTTACTGGCTTAGTGGCGGCTTCATTTTCGTATCAGCAAAACAATAACGCAACTTTATTGCAGACTAGTGGTACAAGCAGTATTCAGGCACGAAGTAAATCGCGTAAAGAGGTTTATCTTTTATTGGCTAACTACAATCTAGCAAAAACAAATAGCGGCGATCTTAGCAATGCCGGTTTTGTACATTTTAGATATACTCATAAGTTTAATAGTTTTTTTCGAATGGAGGGTTTTGTGCAATATCAGATAAACCCAGTTTTACTGCTTGATAACAGATCGCTTTTTGGAACTGGTCCAAGGTTTAAAATTTTAAATAACTCTAAGCTTAAATCTAGTCTTGGAACAATGTACATGTTTGAGCTCGAAAATACTCTTGAAGAAATTCCTAATCATTACACAAATCATCGACTTTCGACATATTTTACTTTTAATTATGTGTTTGCAGACGAGAAAGTAGAATTCAATACAATTACGTACTATCAACCGCTTTTCAATGATTTTAACGATTTCAGAATCAATAATCAAACATCATTAAGCATTGCCGTAATAAAAAACCTAAGTATAGAATTTGGCATTAGCTATTTATACGATTCATCGCCACCAATAGGAGTTATTGGCAATTCATTTTCTAGTAAAATGGGAGTGAAGGCAAGTTTTTAGAATTTGATAGCATAACCAATTTTTTACTACGCTAAGCTAATTATCTCTCATTAGTAATACAAGTGTCATAAATATCAGTCCCCAAATTCCGGAGTAACCGAACCCCCACCAGCATTATTTTTTATTAAGTTTTCCACTAAAATTATAATGCTTTTAAATCGAACCCGAATTTGTAATCTATTAAAGATTTTGCACCTACATTCTCAATCCATGCTTTTTCGTTATGACTGATTTCGATAATGTCTGCTGTTGAAGTGTCGCTGAATCTAACTAAAACTTTATTCATTACTTCGATTTCTTCGGAGCTTAATAATTGCGGATAAAATTCCATTTGTGATTTTTTAATTAGTTCTCCAATACCCGCCGAAAAATAGGTGTATTCAATGGAAATTTTGTTTTCATTATCCAAAAAATCATATAAACTATTAAAGTTATTTGGAACCGGACCCAAATCAATTGCGGCATATCTAAATCCACTTATTGACTGTCCATAAGTTTTGAACATTCCAAAATCGGAATAAAACAGTAATTTGTTAAGCTTTGTTTTCCAGGCTTGAGTTTTTTCTGCAAAAAAGATAATCATATTCGCAAGTTTTTCAATATCAGGAGTTTTATATCCTGTAAAAGAATCGGGAATACAGTTGCCAGTTAAATATTGCTGTATATACCGCTCGTGTTTGTTGTTTCTGCTGACTTCGAGAAGCTGCTCAATTTTCTTTATTGTTTTAAGCTTAAAGCTATTTTCAAGTTTTTTGTTGTTCTCAATCGCTTTTTTAAACTCATGAGGATCAGCAATCAGGTTAATCAACATCGAATTCGACGAACTTGGAACTTCTCCTGCTTCGTATTGGCGATAAGTGTTCGCGCCAAATCCCAATATCTCCGACATTTTTATCGCTGAAACGCCATATTTTTCGCGTATTGCAATTATATGCTCAGGAAAAGGAATCGAATTTTTTTCTCGATACTTGTTCAATACCTGATTGAAATTTAATTTTGAAAATAAATCATCTTCAAAAAGCTCTCCTGTATCCATACATTTGTATGCATGAAAAACAATTTCAAATTCTTCTTTCCGAAAACTTGCCTTACGTATTTCTTTTACGATTTGCATCTCTTTACCTGTAATTGGACTTTTCATAGTTATTTAGTTTTAAACGGAAACGACATTTTAAATTCTGCAACATGAAAAGAAATAC
>JBBQCZ010000131.1:0-11544 GCA_038319215.1 Bacteroidales bacterium
CTAATCCTGTTTTTGGATCAATCCGAATCAAATCGATAAAATCGATTGGTTTTTCTGGCATGTCAATTACATAACATGCTGTCTCTACAAAATAACTGAGATAAGCATAACCGTCTGGGTTTTCTGCTTTAATTTCTGCTAAGCTTTGACTATCGTATTTTACCAAAAGTTTGGAATCAATACTTTGTGAAAAACAATAATTTCCACCTATTAGTAAGGCTAAGAGAAAAATGATTTTTGTTGTTTTCATAATTGATTATTTAAATTATTTAACGGATTTTACAACATTCAAATTCTAGACATCTAAATCTTTAAAAACGTTGTATCGGACTTAATTTTTTCTTTAAACTTATTTTATTTTATTTTCCAAAAATACAAAAACCAGAATCATTATCCTAATTTATTTTTTTATTCCGAAAATGTTTGAAAAAACTTGTTGGTTTTTATTTTATGAAATCACATTTTTAGCCACGATTAGCTTAAGTTTCAAGAGATATCCTCAAGCTCGATAAGTTTTGAAATCACATTTTTAGCCACGATTAGCTTAAGTTTCAAGAGATATCCTCAAGCTCGATAAGTTTTTATATTTAGGAATTAGTAGATTGACTAGTCGACGAATAATTTCTTTGTACAACTTGTCACCAATCATATTTTTTTCAGATTAAAACCTCACCATTTTCAGAAGTTTAATTTATTTTTTGTTTTTTAATGATTAAAACAGAAAAAACTAAATGAGCTTAATAGTATTATAAACCAAATATTTGGAAGTTTGTAAACACAAGTGTAAAGCTAATTGGTCAACTATTAAAATTCGACATCGTCAATAACATTCAAAAAAAAAGAGGCTCTCGCCTCTCCTATTTTTTATCTCATGTCAATCACTTCTGCCCCAGGAAATAAAGCCTTGCTGTATTTAATATCAGCATCAGGGATAGCAGGATTTTCTGTAAACTTAGAAATTTCAATTAAATAGCTAACGCCATCTTTTCCGACATAACGAACAGAGTAAATCTGCTTTTTAGTTTTGTCAATTTTCACAATAATTTTTGAATATTTTTTATTTTCAATTACTTTAGGTGTTAAGTCTATTTCAACTAACGGACGATTTGCCTCGAACTTGTCAGCAATATATTTTACTTTATAAGTGTTTTTGTAATCTTTAAGTAAAGATTGCGGGTTCATCATTACCGTTTGATTATCAGCATTGTCGGTAATATTTACTTCTTCGGCATCTTTTAGGTAAGTCCAGTTTGTTTTACCATCAGAAAAAACTATCTGGCCCATAATATCGAGCTTGTAAAAACCAGATTTGTAAGTAGCATTACCAGCATAAGTGTCACGTTTTTTTGTTTGAAGATTCTCAACATTCATTGAAAAATCAATTTTTAAACTAGTGTATTTCTCAGCTTTTGCTGAAACTTCATCAAGTAAAGAAATTGCTGCTGCATCTGTCTGTGAAAAGCCTGCAAATGATAATAAAAACAGGCCAATAACTAAAAATATTTGTTTCATTTTACTTATTATTTAATAATTTATTTTATTTCTGATTGAGGCTAATCAAATACTGTTCCAAAGATTGTTCATCGGGATAGAATACTTGCCTTGCTTTCGAACCTTCATATGGGCCAACAATACCCACTGACTCTAATTGGTCAATAATTCGACCAGCACGGTTATACCCAATGCTCATTTTTCTTTGGATTAAAGAAGTTGAGCCTTGTTGATGACGAACAACAATTCGTGCAGCCTCATCAAACAACTCATCTTTATCGTTTGCATCAAAACCTCCGCCACCGCCACCTGCTTCAGCAACCTCTGGTTCTGGAAGTTCGTATGCGTGAGGATATCCTTGCTGAGCACAAATATGATCAACTAACAACTCAACCTCCGGCGTATCGACAAAAGCACATTGTACACGATTAATATGACCAGTTTCCGAAATCAACATATCACCACGACCAATTAGCTGATTAGCTCCGGTTGTATCAAGAATTGTTTTCGAATCGTGCATATTCGTTACCTTAAAAGCGATACGAGTTGGGAAGTTTGCCTTAATAACACCAGTAATTACGTCTGTTGATGGCCGTTGGGTCGCAACAATTAAATGGATTCCAATAGCTCTGGCTTTTGCCGCAAGTCTTGAAATTGGAGCTTCCACTTGTTTTCCTTCTTGAACAATAATATCTGCAAACTCATCAATTATTACCACAATATAAGGCATAAAGTAATGACCTTTATTTGGATTTAATTTGCGAGAAACAAACTTGGTGTTATACTCTACAATATTTCTAACACCGGCTTGAGTTAACAAGGTGTAACGATTATCCATCTCAATACACAGAGAATTCATTACAGGAACAACTTTAGTTACATCTGTAATAATAGGAGAAGCATCGCCAGGTAACTTTGCCAAATAGTGTTTTTCTATTCTACTGTAAATAGAAAGCTCAACCATTTTAGGGTCAACAAATACAAATTTTAATTGAGAAGGATGCTTCTTATACAATAATGATGTAATGATTGCATTTACGCCAACAGATTTTCCTTGTCCAGTAGCACCAGCAACTAAAAGATGCGGTGTTTTTGCAAGATTAAAGACATAAGTTTCGTTAGAAATTGTTTTACCCAAAGCCACTGGCAACTCATAAGTTGACTCCTGAAATTTAGCTGATTTAATAACCGACCTCATCGAAACTGTCTCTGGTTTTGAATTTGGAACTTCTATTCCGATTGTACCTTTTCCAGGAATCGGAGCAATAATACGAATTCCCAAAGCTGATAAACTTAAAGCAATATCGTCTTCAAGATTTTTAATTTTAGAAATTCTTACGCCAGGAGCCGGAACAATTTCATATAGTGTAACCGTAGGCCCGATGGTTGCGGTAATTCTAGAAATTTCAATTTTATAATCTCTAAGCGTTTTTACAATCTTATCTTTATTCGCATTTAATTCATCGCGAGTAACATCCGCTTTTCGTGCTGGATAGTCAGTCAGAATTTCAATAGGTGGCATCTTATAATACTCAAGATCTTTAGTTGGATCATAATCTTGAAGAAAGTCTGAATTTATTTCGTCGTCTGTTAGTGCTTCTTCTTCAATTACTTCATTAACAGCAAGAGATAGTCCACTTAAGTCCGTAATATCAAGCTTTTCCGCTTCTTCTTCAGACAGCTCTTCATCATCGGTTTGTTCATAAACATTTCCAACTACAGAATCAAGTTCCATTTCTTCCGATTCATCGTCAGGACTTAAAATATCATCGAGCAATATCACCCCGTTTTTTTCAGTTTTAGCTGTTTTATCATCAACATTTTTTTCCTCAAAACCATCGGTAGCCAACTCATCAAAATCTGCTTTCTTAACCTTAGAAATACGATTAACGCCTTTTTTAAACCAGCCTAATGAATTTTTAAAAGTGAAAACAATGATAATGAATGCCGTAAACAATAAGGCTGTGTATGCTCCTATTTTTCCAATAACGCCGCTTATCCAATTAAAGATAAAGTATCCGTGTGCACCACCAATCATGAAGAACTTATCGGAAAATACTGAAGCTAGGGCAATACTAAACCAGATTGTGAAAACCATCGAAATAAATAGAAATTTCCATGAATTGGTAAGTTTAACATTCAGCAAATTAAATCCGAAAACGCCTAAGATTAGAACAAAAGAGAAAGATGGAATTCCAAACCAATTATGAATAAAAATATTTGACAATAAGGCACCAAGTTTCCCCATCCAGTTCTCTACTTGGAATGAACTATTTGAGAAAAGACCAGATATTCCCATATCCAGAATACTTTGATCTGCTTTCCAAGTAAATAGGTATGAAGTGAAAGAAAGGCACAAAATTAATGCAAAAGCAAGCAGGAATATTCCAAAACTGACTTTAAACCTCTCGTCCTGAAAAAAACCAATTAATCCCTTAACACTTGATCCAAGCGAGCTCTTGCCTTTTTTCTTAGGTGTTACTTCTTCTGATTTCTCTTTCTTTTTTACCATCGTGTAAAATTAAAAAAAATCCCCGAGTTGAGGATTCTTTTAAAAATATTTTATTGTTGAATTGTCAACAGTTGATTATTGACAACTTCAAATATTATCCACCAAACATTCCGCCTAGTTCTTCCATAGTTTTTACATCATAATCATCAGGGATAATGAACAAAGCACCTTTTATTTTAGCTTTTTTAACTTCTTTAACAGTCATGGTCATTGTCATGCCTTGCTGAACAACAGTGTATTGCATTAACATACCATTAATTCCTTTGAAACCATTATTGTCATTCATTCCAGCTGGAACTGCGATTTCTTCTGTGTAATATACTTCGACAATGTCTTCACCTTCAGTAACTTCAGCTTTTTTGCATTTGTAACCAGCAATCATTTTAGTTTCTTCAACAAATTTAATAATAGGATCGGCAAGTTTTGCTTCTGCTTTATTCTTATCAATATCTTCTTTTGTTTGATTTACAGCGATTTTCATTCCCATAGCATCAATCAAAATAATAGCTGAACCTTTTTCAAGATCAGAAATAGAAGCCATAGTATAAAAAGATGAAACTTGTTCGTTACGAACCTTATTACCGCTCATGCTTACAACAATCTGAGTTGGTAATTGTGCTCTTGTTGCTTCGTCCACCTCATCACCATCATAAGTAATATCATAGGTAATAATTCCTGCAAATGTTTTAACTTTTTTTGCCTTTTGTGCTTGACCTGCAAAAGACAGACTCATTGCAACAAGAACAAATAATAATTTGATTGTAGTTTTCATAATTTAAAATTTATTGTTTATAGTTCGTAAAATTTACAATTAACATACCACAAAAATAAATAAATATTTTAATATTTTATTGAATTTTATATTTTTAACAAATCATTAAGTAGAAAATTAAATATTATTAAAGTCGACAGAACAAATTATTCAATTATTTAAAAACCTGCTAAAGAACATAATTTCATCTTTATATCATAAAAATAATTTAGATTTGCGACTTAACGTAAAATATTAAATGTATGGCAGAAAAGAAATTAGCAGTGGTAGCCTTTGGCGGAAACGCACTTTTAAGAGCAGGACAACGTGGAACCATAGAGGAACAAGAAGCTAATGTTTACGAAACATGCGAAAGTTTATTAGGTCTAATTGAGAATGATTACAATCTTGTAGTTGGTCATGGTAATGGTCCACAAGTTGGAAATATATTACTACAAGTAAATGCAGGTGAGAAAGTTTATGATATTCCAGAAATGCCAATGTTTATTTGTGGTGCATATTCACAAGGCTTAATTGGTTATATAATTGAGCAACAATTTATGAATGTACTTAAAAAACATGGATACAATAAGGACATTATTACACTTGTAACTCAGGTTATTGTTGACAAAAACGATCCAGCATTTCAAAATCCAACAAAACCAATAGGTCCTTATTATACAGAAGAAGAAGTTGAAGTTTTAAAATCAAAAACTCCAACAGATACTTTTGCAAAAGATCCAAAAGGTAAAGGTTGGAGAAAAGTTGTTGCTTCGCCTCGTCCAGTTGAGATTAACAATAAGAAAACAATTGAAAAATTAGCTCGTGAAGGCAATATTGTTGTTACAGTTGGTGGTGGTGGTATTCCAGTATTCTACGAAAACCCTAAGAAACTTCAGGGAATTGATGCTGTAATCGATAAAGATTTAGCCTCATCAATGCTAGCAATTCAAATTAAAGCTGACGAATTTTACATTTTGACAGATGTTCCAAAAGTTTGTCTTCATTTCCATACTCCAGAAGAAATTCAATTGAGTACTGTAACTGTAAGCGAAGCTAAGAAATATCTTGCTGAAGGTCATTTTACCGAAGGAAGTATGGCTCCAAAAATTAGGGCAGCTTTAAACTTTGTTGAAAACGGTGGCAAAACTTGTATTATTACAGAAGCTGGCCAGTTAGGAAATCCTGAAGCAGGAACAAGAATAATTATGGGTTAATAGAAGAAAAACAAATAACAAATAAAAACTTATCATTATGGGATTCAATTTAAGAAACAGAAATTTTTTAAAAGAGCTTGATTTTACAAAAGAAGAATTAGTATTCTTACTAAAATTATCGAAAGATCTTAAAAATGCAAAATATGCAGGTACAGAACAACAAAGATTAAAAGGCAAAAACATTGCTTTAATTTTCGAAAAAACATCTACCCGTACACGTTGTGCATTTGAGGTTGCAGCGCATGACCAAGGTGCTCACGTAACTTATTTGGAGCCAAGCGGTAGCCAGATGGGTCATAAAGAAACAGTAAAAGATACTGCACGTGTTTTAGGCAGAATGTATGATGGTATTGAGTACCGCGGTTTCGGACAAGAAATTGTTGAAGAACTAGCAAAATATGCAGGAGTTCCTGTATGGAATGGTTTAACAAACGAGTGGCATCCAACTCAAATGTTGGCAGATGTTTTAACTATGATTGAACATTCGGACAGCCCAATGGAAAAAATTGCTTACGCATATTTAGGCGATGCTCGTTTTAACATGGGAAATTCTTTATTAGTTATAGGTGCAATTCTTGGTATGGACGTTCGCATTGGAGCTCCAAAACAATTGTGGCCATCAGAATCGTTGATTAAAACTGTTAGCGAACTTGCAAAAACTTCAGGTGCGAGAATTACAATTACCGAAGATCCAGCAGTTGCTGTAGAAGGAGCTGAATATGTTCATACAGACGTTTGGGTTTCAATGGGTGAAGCTAAAGAAGTTTGGGCTGAGCGTATTAAATTATTAACTCCATATCAGGTAAATGCTGAAATCATGAAAAAATCAGGACATCCAGATGTGAAATTTATGCATTGCTTGCCAGCATATCATAATGCAGACACAAAAGTAGGCAAACAAGTATCTGAAGAATTTGGAATGAAAAATGGTATTGAGGTAACTGAAGAAGTTTTTGAAGGTAACAATTCATTGGCTTTTGATCAGGCAGAAAACCGCATGCATACAATTAAAGCTGTTATGGTTGCTACATTAGGAGCATAATAATCAGTTATTAAATAAAAAAAACTGCTTAGCATAAAAATGTTGAGCAGTTTTTTTTTATTTTTACAATTGAAACCAAATAGTTTAACAACATGGACACTCAAAACCAGACGCCCCAAAACTCCTATCAAAAGCCTCCAACAGTAATTGACGGATTGATTCAACCCGGTTTTCCAGCAAAAGTCTTTTCGGCTTTGTTCTTTGACTTTTGTGTAGTATTTGTAAAATCAGGGAGCTTTGGAACAAATTCGTCTGGCACAATGCGAGCATCGCTAGGGGGTTTTACAAAGGAAGCATTATTAATGGGCGCGATAGGCACTTTAATAGACGGCAAAAATCGGGAATCAAGAATAAATAACACTGCTAGTATGGCATCAAATAGCCTAGGAGTAATTGTGCAAGCGCACAAACTTAACTTTTTGCTTTTATACGACAAAATAGAAAAAGTGGAAATGAAAGGGCCTAACTTTGCAGGTGAAATAAAGCTTTCATTTTATGCTAATGGTCAACGCCATAAATTTAGACTTGATAAGCAGTCGAAAACGACATTACAATATTATTATAAAGTACTTAATGAATTCGTACCTGGAATATTATGTTAAACATGTTCTTCCATTTAAGTTGCTATTAAAGACAATAAAAAACTAATTTACAAAAACGGTTATTCAAATTCCAAACTGATAATGAAAAGTTTTATTAAAAGACAAAACCTACTTACAAATCCTCTTTTCATAAGTTTATTTGTATTTGTATTGTATTTGATTATTACAATAAATCGACCAATGATGTGCGACGAAGGCATGTGGCACTATATTGGAAGAGTTTGGATAGACAACGATATGCCACCATATAAATTTACAATTGAAAATAAAAATCCAGCAATATTTGAACTATATGCAATATCACATTATTTGTTTGGGATAAACTATATGTTCGTGAGAATACTTGGTGTATTATCAATTATTCTCACAATGACTGTGATATTAAAAATTACCACAAAAATTCATAGCAGAACCGCTGGAATTTATGCAATGTATTTATATGGTTTAACTTCTTCTTGGTGGTTAATGGATGGCCAATGGCCTTCTGTTACAGAAAATTTCATGTGTCTTTTCACTACTTTATCATTATATTGTTTAATTAGTTCCTCCAGCAAAAAAAAATCAAGTCTATACTTGATTTTATCCGGTATTTTTATAGGCATAGCAATATCTTTCAAACAAATCGCAGTCTTTAGCCTCTTTGGACTGATCGTTTATTATATTGTAAATTTACCTAAACCCAGAAGTATTTCTCATGTTGTCAAGTCCGGATTTTTGATGTTTACAGGATTTTTCATTGCGATAATATGGTTTCTCTCTCCAATATTTTTCAGTGGTGTTTCACTGAAGGAGTATCTTGATGGTGCCTGGTTTATATTACTAAATAATGGCTCTTATAATCAACCGGTGGAGAGGCTATATTTATCGATTGAAGTATGGTTTGGATCACGATTCGCAATCTATTGGACAATTATTCCTTTGATACTTTTCCAAAAAGACATGCTAAAAAAACGATATTTCATAGGGCTTATTATCTTGCTTTTTTTCGACTTTGTTGGAGCTAACGCTTCAGGAAATCTATATGGGCATCAGGTTAAACAAATAATTCCAGCACTAGTAATCATTTCTTCAGTTTTATTGGCTCGTTTAACAATTAAAATTGACAAGAATGTCTCGCATTTCAAAAGAAATATTTCTATTATTATAATTTCTATTATTATCGTTTTTTTACCATATAAAAATTTAATCATTAATGGATATTTCAATGGATTTCCAGAATCTGAAAAAGAACTCGGACTTTGGATAAAAGATAATACATTAAAAGAAGATAAAATCTTTGTCGTATCCCTTGGTGAAAGTGGCCAATTATTGTCCTATTCAGAGCGCATTTCAGCCTCAAAATATTTCAATATTATCTTTGCAAAAGAAGAAAAAGTAAAATCTAAAATATTTGAGGATCTTGAACAACAAATGCCAAAGTATATGATAATAAATTGTGGTTGTGGTAAAAGATGGATCGCTTGTAACGAAAGACTCATGGAAAATTATTGCTATCAATTTAAACACGGCTATTACGAGGTTTATTTATTAAAAGTTGAATAATTCCAATGAAAAAATTAGTTATCCTTTCAGGGGCAGGCATAAGTAAAGAAAGCGGAATTCCAACATTTAGAGATAGTGATGGACTTTGGAAGTCGTACAGGTATGAAGATGTGGCCTCACCCAATGCATGGAGACGCGACCCAGGACTTGTTCTAGATTTCTACAATTTCCGTCGTAAGGCAGTGATTGAAGCCGAACCTAACGGGGCACATTTTAGCTTAAAGCAACTCGAAGAAAAGTTTGAAGTATTTATTATTACTCAAAATGTTGATGATTTGCACGAACGAGCGGGTTCAAAAAGCATTTTGCATTTGCATGGAGAAATAAGGAAAGCACGAAGCATTGCTGATGAAAACATAGTTTTGGAGATTGAAGGAGATAATCTAAATCTTGGCGACCTTTGTCCTTTAGGTTCTCAATTAAGACCTCATATCGTTTGGTTTGGCGAGGCAGTTCCAAATATTTCGAAAGCTGTTGAAATTGTAAAAACGGCAGACATCTTTCTGGTTATCGGTACAGGCTTACAAGTTTATCCGGCTGCAGGTCTGGTTGATTACGTGCCTGTGCATGCACAAAAATTCCTAATTGACCCAGGCGATAACTTTACTTCGACCGAAGAGTTTATACATATTAAAGAAAATGCAGTAGAAGGAATGAGTAAATTAAAAACACAAATTTGAAAACTTATCCGCCGCGATGAATAAATTTTATACTAATAGCTTGCAACTTGAAATTTGGAGCTCTAATCTTGTCATTTCCTCTGTTTATTCCTTTCCCCAATAAGCAGGATGAGTTAAAATTTCAATTCTATCACCAGGCACACTATTTTTTAAAGCATTCATCATTCCATCATAATTATCGTCGAAGTTCCAATCACCGCCAGCTTCTGAAAAATATTTATTGTAATCAATAAAATAGGCTTCGTAAGTAAAACCAAATTCTGCCAAACTATGTTGCCCGAGCTGATAAGTTATGCCCTCATATTCAACCTCAGATTGCAGAGCCAAATCTGAAAATATTTGATAATTCGCGACTGTTTGTTGAGCAGTATATGACCCATGAGAAGCCGTGCCATAAATAGGAATACCAATTGAAGCATAAAAGTCGAGTTCCTCCTGATTAAAAACCAATGGATCATAATTGTACTTTATCATTGCAGTAAGCATATCATTATGTATTCCTATTTCATGTCCAAAAAAGTGTATTTTTAAATATGCACCTTCCATACATTTATTTCTCACCATTTTTTTATTTATGAATTTTCCATAATATGGTGATGTGGCAAGAATATAATATGTTGTTTGAAAACCCGTCAGATATTCTATTTCAGCCATTTCTTGAGCTTTAAATATTTGACCATCTACGTCATGCCTTAAACTGACCACAACTTTTGTAGAATCGAAATAATCCTTCATCTGATATAGAGGTAAAACAACATATTTATCTTTGGACAATTCGATTAGTATCGCCTTATATTGATCCCAAGTAAATCGAGGATGATTTTTATATTTCTCAGTTATTTCCGCCTTTAGCGTTTCGTAATCTACACCATTATCAACTTCTTTTTCACATGACATAACAAGTAAAAACAAAGCTGAAATCAGAACAAATAATATTTTTTTTTCGCGAAAAATCATAGTTAAAACCTACTAAATAAACTGACTAATTGTTAATTTGTTTTTCAAGTAAAAACAACTTCATAAGGTATTGCCAACTCATACTTTTTATTCTATTCAAACACTTTAAACTTTGCTTTTTATAGCTTTTTCGCTCCAGCAACAGAGCTTATACCTTAAGTTTTATGTTTATTAGAACTCCATTTTTAATGATTGGAACTCAAATAATACTCAATCCTAATTTCAAAACCATTGAACTGATATAATCCACTAAACAAAAAATTCCAAAACACTATCTGTAATATACTTCAAAGTTTTCTCGTCAAGTTCGGTATTCATTGGTAATGACATAACAGTTTCGCAAAGTTTATCGGTTACCGGGAAATCGTTTGGATTGTAGCTGAATTCCTGAAATGCTTTTTGGTTGTGCAAAGCCACTGGATAATAAACAGCACAAGCAACTCCTTTTGAAGTAAGATGATCCATAAGAGCTTTTCTATCAACATTATTCAAAACCACGGTATATTGATGAAATGTGTGTGTTGATTTTTCAAATCTTTTCGGAGTAGTGATTTTAGTGCAATTTGCAAATGCTTTATCATAATAATCGGCTGCAAATCTGCGAGCTGCACTATATTCGTCGAGATGTGGTAATTTTACTCTTAAAACAGCTGCTTGAATAGTATCTAATCTTGAATTCACACCAATATTATCATGATAATATCTCACCTTCATCCCATGATTTACGATTGAAGATATTTTTTCGGCAAT